>JAWOJH010000137.1:0-5612 GCA_046481725.1 Methyloceanibacter sp.
CTGGACGGCGAGGTGCAGGTTCTGACCCCCTGCGATTTCGTGCGCTGCGCGGTCACCGGGCGCACCATCCCGCTCGAAGAGCTGCGCTATTGGAGCGTCGATCTGCAAGAGGCCTATGCCGACGCTGCCGCTTCGTTGAAGCGCTTTCGCGAAACCCACTCTGCGCCCGCGCCTGCCGCCGAGTAACGGGCGCCATTCGCTAAGCGGACTCGGCTCGCTCCTCAATCGCAGCTTTGAGCAACTCTCTCAGCTTCGCCGGGTCGTCGAACACAACATCGATGGCGAATGGGCGCGAGCGGTGCTTCAGCTCGCCAGCGGCGCTATCGGGATCGTCGGGAAGCCGCACCCAATCCTTCTCGGTGGTGACCAGCATCGCATTGTAGTCCTTAGCCTCCCGGAGCAGGCTGCGCGCCTGGCGCTCGCTGTAGCGGTAGTGATCCGGATAGGCCCTTGCATCGATCAGCCGCGCGCCGTTGTTGCGCAAGCTGGCGAAGAATTTCTCCGGCCGGGCGATGCCGGCGAAACCGATCACCGGCAGCACGCCGAGCCAGCGCTTGTCCTGACGTGGCTCCATGCGCGCCTTGAGCACGGGCTTACCCGAAGCGGTGAAGGTTTCGGCGAGCCGCGCCGCCTTCTCGCCGTCGCCTACCACGATTAGCGCGTCGGCTCGCTTCAGCTGCGCCTCGAGCGGCGCCCGCAGCGGACCGGCGGGCATCACTAGGCCGTTGCCGATCCCGGACGCGGCATCCACCACCACGAGCGACAGATTTTTGGCGAGGCCGGGATTCTGAAAGCCGTCATCCATGACGATCACGGTTGCGTCGCTTGCCTCAATCGCCTTGGCCCCGGCAGCGCGATCGGCCGAAACGAATGTTGGCGCCACCTCGGCGAGCAGCAGCGGCTCGTCGCCGGCCTCCTCGGCGCTCTGGACTTTCTCAACGAGGATCGGCCCCTTGGCGGTTCCGCCATAACCGCGGGAAAGAAAGGCTGGTTTCGCCCCGGACTCGGCGAGCAGCTTTGCCAGCGCGATCGCGGTTGGCGTCTTGCCGCTGCCGCCGGCGGTGAAATTGCCCACGCAGATCACAGGCAGCCGTGATCGATAGGGCTCGGCCCGCGCGAAGCTTCTCTCCGCCACATTGCCGTAGACGCGTCCCAATGGCGCCAGCGCCGAGGCCAGCACCCCTTGCCTGCGGTACCACCAGAACGGCGCCTTAAGACGCATGTTGCAACGTCGTCTTCGGCGGGAGGAAGGCTTCGAGCTCGGCGAGCGTGCGCGGCAGCGCGCCCCCCATGGCGGCGATCGTCCGGGCCGCCCGCTCGGTCATTGCTCGCCGCGAGTTGCCGTCCTCGAGCAGTTCGTGCGCGGCTTCTGCAAGGCTCGACGCATCGCGAACTTCGCGGCACGCCTGCGCCCGCAGCAGCCCGCTATAGGCGTCCGGAAAATTCTGCCAATTGGGCCCGGTGAGCACGGCGGCGCCAAGCTTGATCGGCTCAACCGGATTCTGGCCGCCGCGTTCGGCGAGCGAGCCGCCGACGAACGCCACCGGCGCCAGCGCATAGAACAAGCCGAGCTCGCCGATCGTATCGGCGATGTAGATTTCCGTCTCCGGACCCGGGAGCGCCCCTTCAGAGCGGAGCGCCACCGAGAACCGCGACGCCTTCAGCTGTTCGGCGATCGCAGGCCCGCGCTCGGGATGGCGTGGCACGATGATGGTGAGCAGATCCGGCCGCGTCTCTTTCATCCGGCGATGCGCTTCGGCCACGATCTCATCCTCGCCCGCGTGGGTGCTCGCCGCCAACCACACCGCGCGCCCTTGGAGCGCCGCGTCGAGCTGGCGCCGCGCGGACAGATTGACCGGCGGCGGCGGGGCGTCCGCTTTGAGATTGCCGACATCGATTGCGCGTAAAGCGCCGAGTTGAGCGAACCGTTCGGCCAGCCCGTCATTCTGCGCCAGCACCAGATCGAACGCGGAGAACAACGGCCGGCTCAGGCCGGGACGCCGCCGCCAGCGCCGGAACGAAGAGGCCGACATGCGGCCGTTGATGACGACGAGTGGAATGCCGCGCGCCTTGGTCTCGAGCACCAGATTCGGCCAGATCTCCGACTCGACCAGGATTGCGAGGTCGGGGCGCCAATGCTGTAGGAAGCGTTGCACGAACCCCGGATTGTCGAACGGGACATACTGGTGCAGCGCGCCGCGCGGCAGCCGGGAGCCAGCCAGCCTGGCGGAAGTGACCGTGGTCGTGGTGAGCAGCAGGCGCACATCCGGCCGTTGCGCGGCGATCGCCTCGATCACCGGCAGCGCGGCGTTGGCTTCGCCGACGCTCGCCGCATGGAACCAGGCGAGAAAGCCTTGCGGCCGGGGTGCGCCGGCCAGCCCGTAGCGCTCCGGGCGGCGCCCAGGCTCTTCCTTGCCGCGTCTTGTCCGCCAGGCGAGCAACAGCGGCACGATTGGCGCCGCCAGCCGGGTGAACAGCCGATAGGCCTTAAGCGTGAGCCCGGGTTTGATGGTCTCTTGCCTGGTCAAAGGATCTCTGGCTCCAGCCAGAGCATAAGCGCGTGCGGTCGTCTCGGCGAGAGCCGTCTCGATGGCTTGACGCCCCGCTTCCAGGAATTCGGCGTGGTTAGTCTGCGGCACCCTGACCGGGTCGCCGATGACGATGGCGAGGCGGGAGAAGGGGAGGTTGAGGGTAAACGCACTCCAGGTCGGCAGTGCAATGCGCCGTCTGGTGGCGATTGCCAGCGGCACCACCGGCCGTCCGGACAGCGAGGCGAGCATGGCGATGCCTTCGCCCGCCCGCCGCGCAGGGCCCGGCGGCACATCGGCCGTCATCGCAACGGTGGCGCCCCCGGCGAGCGCGCGTAGCGCCTCGCGCAGCGCGGTCGCCCCACCGCGATTGCGGCGGCGCTTCCCCGCGCCGGCGCCCCGGATCAGGCGGATGCCGAAGCGCTCCAGCACGGCGCCAATCAGTGCCGCGTCGCCGTGGCGGGACACCATGGCGCGCACTTCGGCCCGGCGCTGGGGCTTGAGCTCAGGCAGGAGCAGGAACTGCCCGTGCCAGAGGGCGAGAATCTGGGGATGCTCCGCGAACAGTTTGGCCTCGCTGTCTCGCGGCTCGCGCACGATGTCGCTCGTCGCATAGACGAAGCGGATATACCTGGCGGCGAGCGCGCTGGCGAAATCGGCGGCGCGCTCCGATACTAGCAGCCGTTTCAACATGAAGTGTCTTTGCAGCTACTTTCCCACCACCGCGACTGCCTCATCGTCCGTCGCTTCGGACGAGGGCGCCGCGAAGCCGCCGGCGATGCCGAATTGAGTGCGATGCAGCCGCGTATAGAGGCCGCCTTTGGCGACTAGCTCCTCGTGGCGCCCGCTCTCAATGATCCGTCCCTGATCCAGCACGCAAATCAGATCGGCCTTTTTTACCGTGGAAAGCCGGTGGGCGATCATCAGCGCGGTGCGGCCACGTTTCAATTCTTCCAGCGCCGCTTGCACCTTAGCCTCGGCTTCCGAGTCGAGCGAACTGGTGGGCTCGTCGAGCAGAAGGATCGGCGCGTCCTTATAGATGGCCCGGGCGATGGCGATGCGCTGGCGCTCGCCGCCCGACAAGAGTCCACCGGCCTCGCCGACCCGCGTGTCGTAGCCTTTCGGCAGTCCCATGATGAAGTCGTGCGCCGCTGCGGCCTTGGCGGCGTCGATCACCCGGTTCTCGTCGATCGGCTTGGAGCCATAGGCGATGTTGGCCCGAATCGTGTCGTCGAACAGCACCGGATCCTGCGTCACCAGCGCGATCGCTTCCCGCAGGCTGGCGATCGTCACCCGGCTGATGTCCTGCCCGTCGATCAGCACCTCCCCGCTGTCGGGGTCGAAGAAGCGCAGGCAGAGATTGACCAGCGTGCTCTTGCCCGAGCCGGACGGCCCGACCAGCGCCACCGTGCGCCCCGGCGGCACTGTCAGGCTCACTGCCTTGAGCACGCTGTTCTCGGGCTCGTAGGCGAAGGAAACCTTACGGAATTCGATCTCGCCGTGCGTCAGCGCCAGCGGCTTGGCGTCCGCTGCCTCCTGTAGGTGTACCTCGCGGTCGATGATGCCGAGTACTCGGCTCGCCGCAGCAATGCCCTCTTGCAGTTGCGTCTGCAAGGTGGCGACGCTCTTGAGCGGGGCATAGATCAGCAGCGCTGCGGTCATGAAGCCCATGAAATGACCCAAGGTCAGATCGCCGCGAATCCCTTGGGTGCCGGCGAAATAGATGGCGAGCGCGAAGCCAAGTCCGGTCAAGAGCTCGATCGAGGGGCTGGACAGCGCGCGGGCGCGCATGCCGCGCATGGTGAATTCAAGCGCCCGCTGAATCGCGGACGAGGCGCGCGCCTCTTCCCGCTGCTCCTGGCCGTAGGCCCGCACGACCCGCATGCCGCGCAGGGTCTGGCTGATAAGAGCAGAGAGATCGCCCGTCTCCTGTAGCGACTTGGTGGTGGACTTGCGCATCTTGCGGCGCTGGCGCGAGAGTAGGAACCAGGCGAAGGGCATGAAGATCAGGATCAGCGTCGCGAAGCGCGGGTCCATATAGAACATGGCGCCGACGAGGATGATGACCTTGAAATAGTTCTCGCCGAGCGTCATCAGCGAGCGGCTGGCGGTCTGGCGGATGAGGTTTGCGTCGTTGAGAAAGCTCGCCAGCAGCCGCCCCGAATGCACTTGCTGGATCCAGTTGAGATCGGACCGCGCCAGCTTGGAGAACATCTGCAGGCGCAAATCCGCGACGAAGCGATGGCCGAGATAGGCGACAGTGACGTCGGCGACGTATTCCGAGATCGCCTTGACGATGGTCACGACCAGGATGGCGGCGACGATCCAGTAGATCATCTCCTCGTTCTTGGCGACGAACACGTCATCGGCGGTCCGCTGGATGAGGAAGGGGATCGCGCCGGTGGTGGCTGCGGTCAGCAGCATGGCGATCGAAGCGACGATCAAGAGCCCGAGCCGCGGCCGCAAATGCTCGCGCCAGATGCGCCCGACGATCTGCCAGGTCGTGTAGTCGACCTGAAGCTCGTCGGCGCCTCGCGTAATCGCGTCCGCGTCCCTGAACAGTTGATCGTTCAAGCGATTTCCCCGGTTTTTGGCGCTTTGGCAGCGTTGGCTGCCCAGGGCGCCATGCCCTTCTAGCACGCGGCCGCGGGCGGCTATAAGGCGAAAAACCGGAGGCGCAATATGCCGCTAGCCAGGAGGGTTTCCCGGCTCCTGGTCCGGGTCGAGCAGCCGGTGCAGATGCACGATAAAGTAGCGCATATGGGCGTCGTCGACGGTGCGGTGCGCGGCGTCTTTCCACGCGTCATAGGCTTGCGCGTAGTTGGGATAGATGCCGACGATGTCGAGCCGCTTGAGATCGCTGAACTCGACTTTGTCGAGCGAAGTGAGCTCGCCGCCGAACACAAGATGAAGCAATTGCCGGCCGCTCTGCTTGACGCGGTCGTTTGCGGCCATGGCAATACCCTTCCCCCTGATGCTGTCCGAAGTCCGGTCCGTTCGAAGCCTAGAGATCTACCGGGTCGGTGCGTTCGATCAACAGCGGGAAAGCGCTGCACCCGCTGTTGATCGAACGCACCGACCCGG
>JAWOJH010000163.1:0-4530 GCA_046481725.1 Methyloceanibacter sp.
GTCGATTTCGACGGAGACGGAAGGCGCGATTTGGTGAGAAGCGCGCCCGACTCGCTCGCGTCCGCCGCCAATTATCTACAGTCGAAGGGCTGGCGCGCCAATCAGCCCTGGCTCGAGCAGGTTCGCGTGCCGCAGAATCTGCCTTGGGATCAGGCCGACGTGACCATCAAGAAGCCCCGGTCGTTCTGGGCCCAACATGGCGTGACCTATCTCAACGGGCAGCCCATCACCGGCGACAATCTACCCGCGGGACTCATCCTGCCGATGGGACGGAACGGACCGGCCTTCCTGGCCTATCCCAATTTTGACCTTTATCTCGATTGGAACCATTCCCTCGTCTACACGACGACCGCGGGATATTTCGCGTCCCGCCTCGCGGGAGGGCCCGCGCTGTCCAAGGGCAATGCGCCGGTACAGACGCTGAGCATGGCGGAGACCAAGGAGGTTCAGCAGCGCCTCGCCAAGCTCGGCTTCGACGTCGGCAAGATCGACGGCGTGGTCGGCGCCGGCACGCGCGACGCAGTCCGCACCATGCAGGCCAAATATGGTCTGCCCGCCGATGGCTACCCGAGCGCCGAGTTGCTTGGGCGGCTCCGCGCCGGCCGCTGACGCGCCTGGCCGCTTTACTAGGTGCCGGCCGACGCCGCTTCAGACTTGCGCTTCGGCTCCACAAATGGAAAAGCCCGGCATGGCCGGGCTCTTCCTACGCGGAACAGACCTCTTTGCGTGCGGCGCCACGCGGCATCCGCGTCGCTTGCCAGGATCCTTGGTGCAAGGGGCAGCCAATAATAAGGATCGGCACGCCCGCCTAGTGGCGGTCCTAGGCGGTCTTACTTGTAGGGAGGAACCTCCACGGGCGGCGGTAGCTCGGCCGTGTAGACCTGCTGGGTATGATGGAAGCAGCCGCCGAGCGCGATCGAGGTCGCGATGACGGCAAGGGCAACGAAAAGGCGCATATCTGAATTCCCTCTAACTGGTACTTTCACTCGATGGCTACGCGAGACTTCCGCCATCTGACGCCATGACGCTTAGAAAAGCGTTAATGCGCGCGCCATTTCAGGACGGCCGGCTCGCAGTTCATCGGCGCGCTGCGCAATGCCAAGATGAAACGCTAGGGCAGAGCGGATTGGAGGGCGAGGAGTTCAGCCCCGCTCAGGCATGGGTGGCAGCGCGTTCAGGGCGGCCAATTTGGCCGTATAGGCCTGAACGCAGTCGACGTCGTGATACTCGGCGAGCTTGACCGGCCAGCCATCCTCGAACGTCCAGAAGTTCACGATCGTGGTTTCGATCTGTAGTCCGGTGCCCCGGTGGCGATAGTGGCCGGCAATCTCCAGACCTGCCCGATCCTTGTGAATCATGAGGTCGCTGGTGTCGTAGCGCAGCAAGTCATGCTGGCGCGCGACGATGGCAAATCGCTCGAGCACGCCTTCCTTACCCTGGCACAGACCGCCGAGCGGATGGATTTGCTTCGGAACGTAGACCATGTGACAGAAATCGCCGGGAAGGTAGCTTCCCAGCCAGTCGAGGTCCTGCGCCCGCCAGGCGTCGTAGATGTCGGTAATAATGCCTTCGGTTTTGGTCACGCGGTCCCTCTGCCAATGACCTGCGACGAACAATCTACCATGATTCGAGACGTGTACTGATAGTGTCCCGGCACCTGTCAGATTGCTCCGGTTGTGCTAGCTTGACTGCAGGCCGAGGCGCGGCGTCCGGGCCCAGGGGTGCGATGATGCGACCCGATATACGCCCCATCCTGGCAACCTTGACCGGCGAGCCGTTCGACGATCCGGACTGGATCTTCGAGACCAAATGGGACGGTTTCCGCCATTGCCGTGGCCGAGCCCAGTCACGCCGCTCTCTTTTCGCGTAACGGCAACGACATCTCGCGCAAATATCCATCCATTTGCGAGGCGCTTGCCGCGATCAAGCAGGAGGCGGTTCTCGACGGAGAACTGGTGGCGCTCGATGCGGAGGGCCGCTCGCGCTTTCAGCTGTTGCAGAATGCGGGACGGAATTCGGTCCGCCTGCTCTATTGCGCGTTCGACCTGCTCTATCTCGACGGCAAGGACCTGCGCGGCAAAACCTTGCTGGAGCGGAAGGCGCTGCTGGAGCGCATGCTGCCCAGGAGCAAGCTGCTGCTCTACAGCGTCCATGTCGCGGGCGACGGCATCAAAGCCTTCAACCGCGCCAGGCGGGCAGGCGAGGAGGGCGTTATCGCCAAGCGTGCCGGCGGCCGCTACCACTCCGGCGAACGCACGCGCGACTGGCTGAAGGTGAAGGTCAGCCAGGAACAAGAGGTGGTGATCGTCGGCTTCACCGCGCCCAAGGGCGAGCGCCGCTTCTTCGGCTCGCTGCTATTTGCCGTGCGGGACGGCAAGGCCTGGAGATATTGCGGCCGGGCCGGCGCCGGCTTCACCCAAACCAGCCTGCGCGAACTGCACGCCAAGCTCACCCCGCTCATCACCAAGACGAAGCCGGTATCGGCCAAGGTTCCCAACGAAGCGAACACGACTTGGGTAAGGCCCAAGCTCGTCGCGCAAGTCAAATTCACCGAATGGACCGAAGGCGGCGAGATGCGCCACCCGGTGTTCCTGGGGCTGCGCACCGACAAGAAGGCGACCGAGGTGACCCGCGAAGTGCCGAAGCCGCTTAGCGAGGCCAAGCCGCAATCCCGGTCAAGGCGCGGTTGACCCACGTCAAGGCGCTCCGGCGTGTTGCTTCTAGCTTCGCGGCAGCACGCCAGCCATCAAGGAATGACGCCATGAGCACAGGCCTCGATACATTCGATAAGACTCTCCAGGAGTCCAATCTCTGGCTCAAGGATGTGATGGAGAGGCTCGACACCAATGACCGCCATCACGCCTATTCGACCTTGCGTGCGACGCTGCACGCACTGCGCGACCGCATCGGCCCGGAAAGTGCGGCCCATCTCGGCGCGCAATTGCCGATGCTCCTGCGCGGGCTGTTTTACGAAGGCTGGGATCCGACCGGCAAGCCGACCAAGGAGCGCCACCAGGCGGACTTCCTCGCCCATGTCGCGCGCGAACTGCCCAAAGCCGACGAGGCTGAGCTCGAGCCGGGCGTTCGCGCCGCGCTCGACGTGCTCTCCAAGCGGATCGATCGCGGCACCGCGGTCAAGCTCGCCGGCATGTTTCCGCTGGAGCTGCGCAAATTCTGGCCGGCCTTCATTCAGGAGGCCGCGCGGGAGCGCCAGCAAGGCGCCGCTTGAGTGGAACTCCGGTCGCTATACGGCAACAGCGGCCGGACCAAACGGTGTTAGAAGAGGACAGGTGAGTGCCGCACCGGCGCTGCCTAGCCCATGAGGAGGATGTCGTGGCCAAAGGCCAACAGAGAAGCAATCGCGAAAAGAAGAAGCCGAAACAGGACAAAAAGAAGGTAACCGCTCCGGCTACGCCAATCGGGTCGACCGATCAGCGCGGCAAGCCTGGCCGAAGCGGCGGCACAAAAAAGAACGGATGACGCCTAGCGGCTCTTGCGCTTGAAGGCGTGGGTGCCTGGCTTGCCCGATTTCGAGCGCGGCTTCGCCCGCCTCAGGGGGATCTCGCGGTTATGCGGTCCCATCTCGTCGAGTGACGGCTTGTGCGGCCGGTTGAGCGGCACCTCGGTCTCGGCCGCCGTGCGCTCGAGTTCGGCTTGCCGCGCTAGCGGATCGTTGGCGACGGCGAGTTCCATCTGGCGCAACCGCTTGACCTCGTCGCGGAGCCGCGCCGCCTCCTCGAATTCGAGATCGGCGGCCGCCGCGCGCATGCGCTTCTCCATGTCGGCGACGACGCTTTCCAGATTGTGCCCGATCAGCGCCTGCTCCTGCTCGCCGAAGCCGGTGCCCGCATCGACCAGCACATGGTCGCGCTCATAGACCGAAGCCATGATGTCGCCGATGTGCTTCTTCACGCTTTCCGGCGTGATGCCGTTCGCCGCGTTCCACGCGGTTTGCTTCTCGCGCCGGCGCGCCGTCTCGGCCATCGCCCGCTCCATTGAGCCGGTGATGCCGTCGGCATAGAGGATGACGCGCCCGTCGACATTGCGCGCGGCGCGGCCGATGGTCTGGATCAGCGAGGTCTCGCTGCGCAGGAAGCCTTCCTTGTCGGCATCGAGAATGGCGACCAGCGCGCATTCCGGAATGTCTAGGCCCTCGCGCAACAGGTTGATGCCGATCAGCACGTCGAAGGCGCCGAGCCGAAGATCGCGGATGATCTCGATCCGCTCCAGCGTCTCCACGTCGGAATGCATGTAGCGAACCTTGATGCCCTGCTCGTGCATGTACTCGGTCAAATCCTCCGCCATGCGCTTGGTCAAGGTGGTCACCAGCACGCGATAGCCCTGCGCCACCACTTTGCGCGTTTCGTCGATTAGATCGTCGACTTGCGTTGTCGCCGGCCGCACCAGCACCGGGGGGTCCACCAGGCCGGTGGGCCGGATCACCTGTTCGGCGAACACGCCGCCGGTCTGCTCCATCTCCCAGCTGCCGGGCGTGGCGGACACGTAGATCGATTGCGGCCGCATCGCGTC
>JAWOJH010000176.1:0-6622 GCA_046481725.1 Methyloceanibacter sp.
CGGCAGCCGAAGCGCCTGCGCCTGCGCCTGCCCCGGCGCCGAAGCCGAAGAAGAAGCAGCAGCGGCGGCAGTAAGCCGGAAGATCGGCAATAAGCCGGAAGCGGTATTCGGATTAGAGCTTGTGCTCGAGCCCCGGCTCGGGCGACGGCGGCTCGGCCTTCGTCGCCGGAACGACCAGCGGTAGGCAGGCGGCCAGCGCGGATTCAGCTTCGGCGTTTCCGGAGAGCGCATCCGCCAGATGCGGGTCGATGACTTTGAGCCCGGTTGCCCGGCACGCCTGGGAAACGCCGTCGGCAGTCGTCACCGTGATGCGGTCGTCAATGTCCAACTCACCGAACTCCGCCGGCGGCAGATGCGGATCTTGCGCGGCCCGCAGGACCGGCCTGATCGCCGAGCCCTCGCTCTCGCCGGTGGCACCCTCTTTGGTGACCGCCGCACTCAAACCGAGCTGAGACACTGTCCCGTTCGTTCCGCCCGCTCCGTCCGCCCAGGGCCATGGCGTTTGTTCGGGTAATCCGGCCAGGGCGTGTTCCCACGCGCTCTGACGGAACAGGTCGGCAAGGGCCGCCCGCGCGCCGGAGAACTGACCGCCGATATGCAGCAAGGCCCCAATCGCCAAAGCGGCCGCGATGCATCCCACCGGCCACCCGAGCCTTGGCCGCGAGCGGAAGGAGAGGAGGAGGAGCTGCGCCGACCCCCGTTTCGGCATCAGATCCTCCTCCCAATCCGCCGCGGGGAGGTATCGTCGCGGCGGCGGCAGCGCAACAAGATCTGTGTCATCTCACTCGGCATAGCGAGCAGGATGACCGTCACGCGCGCAATTATCCAGTTGGAAAAAAAGGGTGAGGAGAAAAAGTTCAGAAATGGGCCAAACACACGGGAAATTGCCAACGGCTCGCGGCAGGGCAGAGCTTGGCATCGCGTGGTCATCATCGATTTAAGCCTCGTCTGATGGCACCAAGCAGAATCAACCATCTTAATAGGGCGGAGCTTTAGCCGGAATGTGGCTCCGGCCCGCGCTTCATCGCCATAACTGTGGCGCAAATGCGGTTATGCACAAGCGATGGGCAATCGCAATCGCGTGGAACCTGGAGCCGAACCAAAAAGTTAGCCGGTCAAGGAGGCGTTCCGTGCGCGTGCTTTGGCAGGCGCCATGGGGGCCTTCTCCCCTGCATCCCAATCCCTAGGAGAAAAATGCGCCATGGCCGCCACGAAATCGTTGGAGGATCTCTTCGTCCACCTGCTGAAGGACATGTATTACGCCGAAAAGCAAATTCTGAAAGCATTGCCGAAAATGGCCAAGAAGGCCGATTCGGACGAACTGCGCCAAGCCCTTGAGCATCACCTGCAGGAGACCGAGGGTCAGGTTGAGCGTCTCGAGCAGGTCTTCGCGCTGTGCGAGCTGAAGCCGGCCGGCAAGACCTGCCCCGCCATTAAGGGCATTATCGAGGAAGGCGAGGAAAGCATGAAGGACGCGAAGGACCCGGACGTCCTCGACGCCGGCATGATTGCCGACGCGCAAGCCGTCGAGCATTACGAAATCGCCCGCTACGGCACGATGATCGCCTGGGCCAAGCAGCTCGGCATGCCCGATGCGGCGAACCTGCTACAGGAAACCCTCGACCAGGAATACAGCGCCGACCGGCTGCTGACGAAGCTTGCCGAGGGCCAGCTCAACCGTGAGGCCGCCTAACCGCGCTTCACCTGGCGTTAGCGCAAATTTGCAGGGCGCGGGGTGTGTCTACCCCCGCGCTCTTTTTGTGCCTTGCAGCAAATCGCCCGCTTGCTTACGGTGCGCCCGCTTCGCCGGTAATTTCACCTCTTTCAGGAGACTCCCATGGGACTGGTCGCCCGCACGCTCGAACGGGTCAAGCCTTCGCCGACCATGGCCATCACCAACAAGGCCCGCGAGCTGAAGGCGGCGGGCTTCGACGTCATCGGCCTCGGCGCCGGCGAGCCAGATTTCGACACGCCCGACAACGTCAAGCAGGCGGCGATCGAAGCAATCCAGCGCGGCGAAACCAAATATACCGCGGTCGACGGCATCCCCGAGCTGAAGCGTGCTGTCTCCCAGAAGTTCAAGCGGGAGAACGGGCTCGACTACAAGCTCTCCGAAATCACCGTCGGCTCCGGCGGCAAGCAGGTGCTGTACAATGCGCTGCTCGCCACGCTCGACCCTGGCGACGAGGTCATCGTGCCGTCGCCCTATTGGGTGAGCTATCCCGACATCGTGCTACTGGCGGGCGCCGAGCCGGTCATCGTCGACACCAAGGTCGAGGACGGCTTCAAACTGAAGCCCGACGCCTTGGCGCGCGCCATCACGCCCAAGACCAAATGGTTCATCTTCAACTCGCCGTCTAATCCGACCGGCGCCGCCTATACCGAGGCCGAAATCAAGGCGCTCACCGACGTGTTGCTGAAGCATGACCGGGTCTGGGTGCTGTCCGACGACATCTATGAGCATCTCGTCTATGACGGCTTCAAATTCACCACGCCCGCGGCGGTCGAACCCAAGCTGAAGGAGCGCACGCTGACCCTGAACGGCGTGTCCAAGGCCTATTCCATGACCGGCTGGCGCATCGGCTATGCCGGCGGTCCGGAGCCGCTGATCAAGGCGATCGCCACCCTGCAATCGCAGTCGACCTCGAACCCGTGCTCGATCAGCCAATGGGCCGCGGTCGAGGCGCTGGAAGGGCCGCAGGACTTCCTCAAGGACTGGGTCAAGTCGTTCCAGGAGCGGCGCGATCTGGTCGTCGCCATGCTGAACCAGGCCAAGGGCATTTCCTGCCCGAAGCCCGAAGGCGCCTTCTATGTCTATCCATCTTGCGCCGGCACCATCGGCAAAACCACGGGCGGCGGCAAACTGATCGGCAATGACGAGGATTTCGCCACCTTGCTGCTGGAGGAGGAGGGCGTCGCCGTGGTGCATGGCGCCGCTTTCGGCCTGTCGCCCTTCTTCCGTATCTCCTACGCGACCGGCATCAAGGCGCTGGAAGAAGCCTGCCGCCGCATCCAGCGCTTCTGCGGCAACCTCAGTTGAGCGAGGAGGAGCGACATGGCCGAAATGAAATTCAGCACCGGCAACCAGATCAAAGGCAAGATCATGGAGATCCGCAAAGGCGCGGTCACGGCCATCGTCTATGTCGCGATCCCCGGCGACACCATGCTCGAAGCGAGCGTCACCATCGCTTCGCTGGAAACCCTGAAGCTCTATGAGGGCAAGCAGGTCGTACTGATGATCAACCCGGGCGACATCATCATCGGCTGCGAATAGCCGGGCAGCCTAGGCCGACAACGTCTGCTGATTGTTGGCGATGCCCTTTTGCGTGAGCAGCTCCTGTAGCTCGCCCGCCTGGAACATCTCGCGCACGATATCGCAGCCGCCGATGAACTCGCCCTTGACGTAGAGCTGCGGAATCGTCGGCCAGTTGGAATAGGCCTTGATGCCGTCGCGCACGCTCATGTCCTCGAGCACGTTGATGTCTTTGAAGTCGACGCCGAGATGGGCGAGCATCTGCGCGACCTGCATGGAGAAGCCGCACTGGGGCATGGATTTGGTGCCTTTCATGAACAGCACCACATCGTTGCCGGCGACCTCCTGCCGGATCCAATCCTGTATCTCCTGAGCGCTCATCGTCCGCGTCCTTTCCTCGAATTCACTTGCGTAGCTATGGCGTCGCGGTCTTGAGCGCAAGGGCGTGCAGCGCGCCGCCCATCCTGCCTTTGAGCGCGTCATAGACCATCTGGTGCTGCTGGACCCGGGTCTTGCCGCGGAAGGCCTCCGACACCACGGTCGCCGAATAATGATCGCCGTCGCCGGCGAGATCCTCGATGCGGATCTCGGCGTCGGGGAAGTGCTCCTTGAGCAGTTGCGCGATTTCCTCGGCGGCCATGGCCATCGGCGCGTTCCTCGTCTTCAGCGATGTTAGCCGTGCGCCATGAAGCGCGGCAACCAGTCCTCGTGCGCGGCCCGGAGCGCCGCCAGGGCAAGCGGCGGCTCGCCGTCGAGCTTGATGGCGCCGCCGCCGACCTTCCCGAGCAGCCGGAGCGGCACCTTGGCCACCGCGGCCGCCTTGTGAATCGCGTCGGCCTTCTCGGGCGAAGCGGCGAGCACGTAGCGCGCCTGGTCTTCGCCGAACCAGAGCGCATGCGCGGGCAGCGGGCCCGGCACCGCGTCGAGCGTGGCCCCGATACCGCCCGCCAGCGCCATCTCCGCGATCGCCACCAGCAGGCCGCCATCCGCCACGTCATGCACCGCCGACACCGCGCCGCCGCGGATCAGGCCGCGGACCAAGTCGCCGGCGCGGCGCTCGGCATCGAGATTGACCGGAGGCGGCGCGCCGCGGCTCTCACCGGAGATGATTTGCAGATAAAGCGACTGACCGAGATGGCCGGCCTCCGCGCCGAGCAGCATCAACAGATCGCCTTCGCGCTTCAGCGCGATGCTCGCCATGGTGGCGATGTCGGGAATCAGACCGATGCCGCCGATCGCCGGCGTCGGCGGAATCGCCACGCCGTTGGTCTCGTTGTAGAGCGAGACATTGCCCGACACGACCGGGAAGCTGAGCGCGGTGCAGGCCTCCGCCATGCCTTCCACCGCGGAGGCGAACTCGCCCATGATCTCCGGCCGCTCCGGATTGCCGAAATTCATGCAGTCGGTGACGGCGAGCGGGTCCGCCCCGGTGGCAGTCAGGTTGCGCCAGCATTCCGCCACGGCCTGCTTGGCGCCTTCGTAAGCATCTGCGGCGCAATAGCGGGGCGTCACGTCGCAGGAGATGGCGATGCCCTTCTGCGTGCCATGCACGCGCACCACGGCCGCGTCGCCGCCGGGGCGCTGCACCGTGTCGGCCATCACCATGTGGTCGTATTGCTCCCAGATCCAGCGCCGCGAGCAGAGGTGAGGGGAGCCCAGCAAAGTTTCGAGCGCGCCGAGGATGCTGTTCGGCGCCGGCACCTCCTCGGGGGCGACAACCGGCTGCTTCTCGCGTGCCGCGATCGGCCGCTCATACATCGGCGCCGCGTGCGCCAGCGCCGCGAGCGGAATATCGGCCTCGACCATGCCGCGATGCTTCACCACCAGATGGCCGGTTTCGGTGGTGTAGCCGATCACCGAGAAGTCGAGCTCCCATTTGCGGAACACGCGCTCGGCGATTTTCTCCGAGCCCGGCTTCAGCACCATCAGCATGCGCTCCTGGCTCTCCGACAGCATCATTTCGTAGGCGGTCATGCCTTCCTCGCGGGTCGGCACCCGATCGAGCTCGATCTCGATGCCGACCCCGCCTTTGTCGGCCATTTCCACCGAGGAGGAGGTGAGCCCCGCCGCGCCCATGTCCTGGATGCCGACGATGGCGTCCTCCGCCATCAGTTCGAGACAGGCTTCGAGCAGCAGCTTCTCGGTGAAGGGATCGCCGACTTGAACCGTCGGGCGTTTCTCCTCCGATGCCTCGTCGAACTCGGCCGACGCCATGGTGGCGCCGTGAATGCCGTCGCGTCCGGTCTTGGAGCCGACATAGACCACGGGATGACCGATGCCCTTGGCCGCCGATTTGAAGATACGTCCGGCGTCAGCCAGTCCTACGGTCATGGCGTTGACCAGGATATTGTCATTGTAGCGCGGGTCGAAATTGGTCTCGCCGCCGACCGTCGGCACCCCCATGCAGTTGCCGTAATCGCCGATACCGGAGACGACGCCCGACACCAAATGTTTCGTCTTGGGATGATCAGGTGCGCCGAATCGGAGCGCATTCATATTGGCGATCGGCCGCGCGCCCATCGTGAATACGTCGCGCATGATGCCGCCGACCCCGGTCGCCGCGCCCTGATAGGGCTCGATATAGGACGGGTGATTGTGGCTCTCCATTTTGAAAACCGCGGCCTGGCCGTCGCCGATATCGACCACGCCGGCGTTCTCACCCGGTCCCTGGATCACCTGCGGGCCCTCGGTCGGCAGCTTTTTCAGCCAGACCCTCGAGGATTTGTAGGAGCAGTGCTCGGACCACATCACCGAGAAGATGCCGAGCTCGGTCAGCGAGGGCTCGCGGCCGAGCGCTCCGACCAGCAGCTTGTATTCGTCGGGACTGAGCCCATGCTCGGCCACAAGCTCGGGGGTGATGCTGTCCGCGGCTTTCGCCGCGTGCGCCGCGATGTTCAATGCAGTGTCTCCACCAGCGAGAGGAACATCTTGGCCCCGTCGGTCCCGGTCAGCGCCGCGTCGGCGAGCCGTTCGGGATGCGGCATCAGGCCCAGCACAGTGCGGGTCTCGTTGTAGATGCCGGCGATGTTGCGGCGGGAGCCGTTGGGGTTGGCTTCCGCGGTGATCTGGCCCTGTTCGTTGCAATAACGGAAAGCGACCCGGCCTTCGCCTTCCAACCGGTCGAGCGTGCCATCGTCGGCGAAATAGCTGCCGTCCTTATGCGCGATCGGAAACCGCACCACCTCGCCTTGGGCATAGCGGCGCGCGAACGCCGTGTCGTTCCGCTCCACCCGGAGCAGCACATCCTTGCAGATGAATTTGAGGGTGGCGTTGCGCATCAGCACGCCGGGCAGCAGATCGCAATCTGGGCTGTTTCCTCGTCATCAAGGTAGGCACGAATGTGCGGCAGGTTGGTTCGATGTAAACCGC
>JAWOJH010000214.1:0-12576 GCA_046481725.1 Methyloceanibacter sp.
CTCGATTTCACTTACCTCAAATCAAGCAGATCGACCGGCGCTTGGTGTTCGGTGCAGCGATCTTTGGCGTGGGCTGGGGACTTTCCGGCTTCTGTCCAGGACCTGCGATCACCTCCCTCCCGCTGCTTGCTAAGGGTACGCTCGTCTTCGTTCCGGCCATGCTCGCCGGCATGATATTCGCTCGCCTGCTATCCAACACCGGTCTGCGTGCAAAAGCGGTTTCACTGAAGGCCGGAGCCGGCCAGTAACACGCGGGTGAGCGAACTTCGCGTCCGAGAAGTGCTGTGAGGTCTGGCGCAGCCGCGAGATTAATAGCGCTAACACGGTGCCCTCGTTGAGTCCGTTCTGGGTCAGACTCGGCTGTAGCGTCGTAGCGAAGTCGAGTCCGCTTTACCCGGAGGAGCCGACGTTCGCCGGCATGTCCGGTAAGCTGACGTTTGTCCGATGACCGATATTTTTGGCACCGGAATTGGCACCGAACAGCATGGGACGATGCGAGACCGCACGGATCACACGGTCGGGGGGTTGCTTAGAAAGTCGCTGGAACCGGGCTCCGCGGACTGTCCGGGATAGGACGTCACAACCTCATTCGGTTTAGCAAACCGCGGCCTCTTGACCGACACGGTTCAAAATTCGCTGCGATTTGCCTCAAGCGCACGCGAGCACTCTGACTTTGCTTCGGTGCGGCTCTCGCCAGAGACGCCCTTCCTAGGGGTAGGGGTCGACTGTGCCGACATTTGTGCGGCAACGTTGGCCGATTGTTCCAGCGCTGCCGATTTGTCCGCTGACCGCAAGACGTTGAAGTGCCGAGAAATAAAGTGGCTGGGGGACTTGGATTCGAACCAAGACTGGCGGAGTCAGAGTCCGCTGTCCTACCGTTAGACGATCCCCCACCAGGGACGGAAATGGAGCTTGAGCCACGGCGTTGCAACCGCAGGCACGGCGCTAAGCCCCGTTCTAGCCGCCGCGCGAGGCGCTTGGCAAGGTCCCCCCGCGTCGGGTCGCCGCAACGGTTCAGCGCCCGGGCTAGCAAGTCCTTTACCCTATTCGGGCATGATGGGTGGAGCGCCCATGGCAAATCGGCGGGGGCGGCCTATCTGGGATCATCATGCAGACGCTTTCGCCATCGGCCGATCGCATCGGCGCAGCGCTCAAGGCGCTCAGACAAACCCACGCGCAAGACGGCGGCGAGGATAGGCTCGCCCTCGGCGTCAAATGCTTGCATGTGCTGATCGCCCAACTCGCCGAGGAGGGGGTGCCGCAGCAGGAACTACAGCCGCTCGTCGAGCTTGAAGCGTTCCTGCGCGAGCTCAAGGAGCAAAGCGAGGGCAAGATCGCCGCCAATCGCCGCAAGGGACGGCCGCCGAGCGAAGTTCTGCTCGCGCGCGCATCGGCGGTGATCGACCTTCTGATCAAGGCGGCCCACGACGAGAACAGGGCGGCGCAGGCGGTCATGCGGCTGCTCATGGCGGCCGGGGTGCCGCCGCCGCAGCAGGGTGGCGACGCGCGCGGCTGGCGGCGTCTGCTGGAATGGCGGACGGAATTGCAGCATGGCCTGGTCTCGGCCGAGGCGCAGCATGAATATCAGGACTTCACGCACGAACTCGACGCGATCCCGGCGGGCGAGCGGGTGAAGCGCGTCGTCGACGAGCTGCTCTGGGACCGCCGGCGAAGGCCGTGCTAGCCGCGTCCGGTTACGCTATCGCCTGGCGGGTTTTGGCGCCGGCGCGGGAGGCTTGGCCTGGCTCCGCGCATCGAGCTTGGCGCCGATCTTGGCGATGTCGCCGCTGAGTCCCGTCTTGGCTTCGGAAATCGCCTGCACCAGCACCGCCTCTAGGTCGGCAATGTGCTTGGCCGTCTCGGCACCGGCTACGGCAGGGTCGATGCTTGCCGCGCCGCGCTCCTGCTTCAACGCGGCGAGTTCGCTCCTGATGCCGCCATAAGACAGCGCCACCAAGATGAAGGTCGCGGTGAGGATCGCCAGCACCGTCCATTGATAGGCGTTCCAGCGCATCGCCTCTTGCAGTGCGGCGCGCGCCATCTCCCCTGCGCCCGCCGCCATATCGCCGAATCTCGCGCCGATGCCGCGGCGCGCGGGTGTGAAGACTTCGCTGGTCATGGCTGCCCCTTCCATGAACGAGTGTTGGATCAGTCTAGCACGTTAGGCCGAATGCGGCAGCGTGACTAAAATTGGTGCGCCCGGAGGGGCTCGAACCCCCAACCCCCAGATTCGAAGTCTGGTGCTCTATCCGTTGAGCTACGGGCGCTAAGGTCTGCTCCTAGTCCAAGCCGCCCCAAGAATGCAAATCCGTTTATACGCCTCGTGTTCTCAACCCTTGGCGGAAAAGCTGCTTTACCTCGAAGGATAGGTTGCTAGAGTAGTTGCATAGGATCAACGCTCCGGGCGCTGACCCAAATACGGTCGCGGCGATTCCGGGGGTCAGAGGTTGAACATACCGTGAGTGGGCCGAGCGGGATTGCCCGCCCGGCTGCCGTGGTTTCGCCCGATCTTACGGCCAGGCGAAACGAGACCGGCGACTGCGGGGGAGGTGGCGGCCCGACGCATGTCGCTAGCCGCGCGCGAGCTATCGCGCCGGTCAACGGCCTCTTGGTGGCAGCCGAGGGCGGACAGGAAAAAACCGCGCCGCAGCGCGCGGCGGCTCCCGCTATCTACGGCGCGCTCGATCTCGGCACCAATAATTGCCGCCTGCTGATCGCCAAACCGTCGCGGCGCGGCTTTCTCGTCATCGATGCGTTCTCCCGCATCATCCGGCTGGGCGAGGGCGTGCTGAACTCCGGCAGGCTTTCCGAACCGGCGATGCGCCGCACCATCGATGCGCTCAGGGTCTGTGCCGACAAGATGCGCCGGCGCGGCGTGACGCGCTCGCGGCTGATCGCCACCGAGGCCTGCCGCATTGCCGCCAATCGCGACGAGTTCATCGCGCGGGCATCGCAAGAGGCGGGGCTTGCCATCGAGATCGTCACCCAGGAGACCGAGGCCAAGCTCGCCGTGTCGGGCTGCGCTTCGCTGCTCGACCGCAACTGCGACTATGCGCTCGTGTTCGATATCGGCGGCGGCAGTTCGGAGTTGATCTGGCTCGATCTGAAGCGGCTCGGCCGTCCGTGGCGCCGCACCCTGCATGACCGGGTCGACGTACAAAGCTGCATCGTCGCCTGGACCTCGCTGCCGATCGGCGTGGTCAATCTCGCCGAGCGGCATGGAGGCCGCGACGTGACCCCGCAAGGCTACGAGGCGATGGTCGAGGATGTAGTGGCCGGCATCGCCGCCTTCGAGGACCAGCACCGCTTCCGGGAGCGAACCGCCAAGCGCAGCGCGCATTTCCTGGGTACGTCCGGCACCGTCACCACGATCTCCGGCATCCATCTCAAGCTTCCGGTCTATGAGCGCTCCAGGGTCGACGGCTGCTGGCTGTCGGCGGATGACGTGCGCAGGGTATCGAGCGATCTGATCGGCATGAGCTATGCCGAGCGCGTGGCGCAGCCCTGTATCGGGCATGAGCGCGCCGATCTGGTGTTGGCGGGCTGCGCCATCCTCGAAGCGCTGCTCAGGATCTGGCCTTGCCAGCGCTTGCGGGTGGCGGACCGGGGCCTGCGCGAGGGCATCCTCTCCACCTTGATGGCGGAGGACGGCCAAGATCGTCGCGGCTCGGGGCAGCGGCGCTAGCTGACTTTCTCGATCTGCGGCGGCGGGTCTTCTTTGGCGCCGAGCGTGCGGGCGCGGGCCGACAGGTTGGAGCCGGCATCTTTCGGCAGCCGCGCGAAGATGAGCGCCGAGCTTGCGGCGATGCAGGCGACCAGCAAGAACGCCCACGGGAAATCGCTCGCCTCGACGCTGATGTCATGACGTCCCAGGCGCTGAATTTCGAGCACCAGCGCGCCGGCGGTGACCCCGGCCGAGAGCGACAGCTGTTGCGCCACGCTGGCGAAGCTGGTGGCCCGGCTCATGGCCTTGGAATCGATATCGGCATAGGCGATCGAGTTGATGCTGGTGAATTGCAGCGACTTGAAGAAGCCGCCGATCAGCAGCACGCCGAGAATGACGACCGGCGGGGTGCCTGCCGTGAACAAGGCGATGGCGGCGATGAAGGTCGCGCTCACCACCGCGTTCACCACCAGCACCCTCCTGAATCCGAAGCGGCGAAGGATTGGCGCCGCGGTGGTCTTCATGGCCACGGCGCCCACCGCGCTCGCCAAAGTGAGCATGCCGGACTGGAACGGGGTCATGCCGAACCCCAGCTGGAAGAACAGCGGCAGCAGGAAGGGCATGGCGCCGACGCCGATGCGATAGAAGAAGCCACCAACCACGCTGGCATAGAAGGTATCGACTTTGAGCAGGTCGAGATCGAGCAAGGGTGCCGTTGCCGTGCGTGCGTGACGCACATAGAGCCACAGCCCGATCACGCCCACCACCAGCAGCGCCCCGACCATTGCAGGCGGGAACAGACCTTGGCCGATGGTGGTGATGCCGAAGGCAAGCCCCGCCAAGCCGATTCCCGACAGGAAGAAGCCCTTGACGTCGAGCGGCGGCAGGCCTTCCTCGCGGATGTCGGCGATATAGCGGCTGGCGAGGACCACGCCCAGCAGGCCGACCGGAATGTTGATCCAGAAGATCCAGCGCCAGGAGGCATAGGTCGAGATGAAGCCGCCGAGCGGCGGGCCGATCACCGGTCCCATCAGCGCCGGGATGGTGAGCCAGGCGAGCGCCGAGATCAGCTCCGATTTCGGCACCGACCGCAAGATGACCAGGCGTCCCACCGGCACCATCATGGCGCCGCCCATGCCCTGGATCACCCGGAACAGCACGAAATCGGCGAGACCTTGGGCAAAGCCGCACGCCGCGGAGCCCAACGTGAACACGACGATGGCGGCACGGAACACGGTGCGGGCGCCGAATCTGTCGGCCATCCAGCCGCTGATCGGGATGAATACCGCAAGCGACAGGAGATAAGAGGTCAGCGCCAGCTTGAGAGAGATCGGGTCCTCGCCGAGATCGGCGGCGATCGCCGGCAAGGACGTCGCGATCACCGTCGAATCCATCGTCTCCATGAACAGGGCGACGGCGACGATGAGGGTGACGAAGTACCGGGGCATGTGGCAGGTGTTAGCGGGCGGCTGAGGCGCAGATGGGGCGTTCCCGGCGCGGGCGTCAAGGCCGCCCGCCGAACAGGATGACAAAACTATGGTGAGACCAACCAAAGGTAGCAGCGGCGAAGGCGGTGGCGGGAGTCGGAAGCTCGCGGTGCGGGTCAAGACCGCCAAGGGCCGCAAGATTGCCTCGACCCGCTGGCTACAGCGTCAGCTCAATGATCCCTATGTCGAGGAGGCGAAGCGCCGCGGCTACCGCTCGCGCGCCGCCTTCAAGCTCGTCGAGATCGACGACAAGCACCGCTCGCTCCGGCCTGGCATGACGATTGTCGATCTGGGTGCGGCGCCCGGCGGCTGGAGCCAGATCGCCGCGCAGCGGGTGCAATTGATGGCGGGGAGGGGGCGGGTGATCGCCGTTGACATCGTGCCGATGGAGCCGGTCTCCGGTGTCGAGCAGTTGCAGCTCGACCTGACCGATGCCGATGCCGCGGCGCGCATCCGCGAGACACTCGGCGGCCAGCAAGCCGACGTGGTGCTGTCGGACATGCACGCCTCTTCCATCGGACATAAGTCCACGGACCATTTGCGCAGCATGGCCCTGGTCGAATCCGCGCTCGATCTCGCCGAGGACATCCTCGCGCCGGGCGGGACGTTCCTCTCCAAGGTGCTACAGGGCGGCGCGAGCCGGGACCTGGTGGCGCGGCTGAATCGCTCCTTCGCCAAGGTGCGGCATGTGAAGCCGAAAGCCTCCCGCGCCGATTCGGCGGAGATGTATGTGCTCGCCACCGGCTTCCGCGGCGCCTCCGGCGGCGACACGACATAAGGCCTTCACGCAACTGTGCTTTGGGCGTGTCTCGCGGGAGCGGGCCAAGTCTTGCTAAGCTCAGGCTAACCGTAGTCGTGGGAGGGAGCCGCCAGCATGAATCTCGACGTGGTGAAGGACTATTACGGCAAGGTTCTGAAAAGCTCGAAGGACCTCAAGACCTCGGCCTGCTGCGACGGGGGCGGGGTGCCGGCGCATCTCGAAGCGCGGCTCGCCAATGTGCATGAAGAAGTGCGCGGCAAATATTACGGCTGCGGCATCGTCGTGCCGGCGGCGCTTGAAGGCGCCCGCGTGTTCGATCTCGGCTCGGGCTCCGGGCGCGATGTCTATCTGATCTCGCAGCTGGTGGGACAAGAGGGCGAAGTGTTCGGGGTCGATATGACCGACGAGCAGCTCGCCACGGCGGAGGCGCATGCCGACTGGCATATGCGACGGTTCGGCTATGCGCGGCGCAATGTACGTTTCCTCAAAGGCTATATCGAAAAGCTCGGCGCGCTCGATCTCGCACCGGCGAGCTTCGACGTGATCGTGTCGAACTGCGTGATCAATCTCTCCGTAGACAAGCTGGCAGTGCTGCGCGGTGCCTACGATCTCTTGAAGCCGGGCGGCGAGCTCTATTTCGCCGACGTCTATTGCGACCGGCGGCTATCCGAGCAGATCAAGGCCGATCCGCTGCTATATGGCGAATGTCTCGGCGGCGCGCTCTATTGGAACGACTTTGTTCCCATGGCCAAAGAGGCGGGCTTTCTCGATCCAAGGCTCGTCGCCAGCCGGCCGATCAGCGTCGAAAACGAGGCGATGCGGACGAAGCTCGGCCAGGCGCAGTTCTTCTCGGCGACCTACCGGCTGTTCAAGCTCGAGGGACTTGAGCCGGCTTGCGAGGATTACGGGCAGGCGGTCATTTATCGCGGCGGCATCGCCGAGCAGCCGAACGCCTTCGAGCTCGACGGACACCATCTGGTCGAGAAGGGCAAGATCTTCCCGGTCTGCGGCAACACCTGGCGCATGCTGGCCGAAACGCGTTTTAGCCCATATTTCGATTTCGTCGGCGACTTCTCGACCCATTACGGAATCTTCCCGGGTTGCGGCACGACGATTCCGTTCGCGTCCACGGCGACGGCGCCGACCAAATCGAGCAGTAGCTGCTGTTGACGTTGCAACGTCCGCGATCGTCATGCCCGGCCGAAGTGCCGGGCATCCACGAATGTGGTCGCGGGGAAAGACGTGGATGGCCGGGCCAAGCCCGGCCGTGACGAGGTTGGTGGGGCAGGGGGTGAGATGCAATTCGATCTGACGCGGCGGCTCGCGGCCGAGGCGCTCGGCACGTTCTTTCTGGTCATGGCGGTGGTCGGTTCCGGCATCATGGCCGAGCAGCTTGCCGGCGGAAACGTCGCGCTCGCACTGCTGTGCAATACTTTGGCGACCGCCGCGGTGTTGGTGGTGATCATCACCATGTTCGTCGAGATTTCCGGCGCGCATTTCAATCCGGCGGTGACTGTGGTGATGCAGCTCAAGGGAGCCATCGCTCGAGGGCCGGCGCTGGGCTATATCGCGGCGCAAATTGCCGGCGGCGCCGCCGGCGCGGTGACCGCGCATCTGATGTTCGGGCTGGATCCCGTGCAGCTGTCAGGCACGGCGCGGAACGGGGTGGGTCAGTGGCTCGGCGAGTTCATCGCCACGTTCGGCCTGATCGCCACCATCCTCGCTTGCGTGCGCTTTCGGCCGGGCGCGCTCGCCGCCGCGGTCGGCCTCTATATCGGTTCCGCCTACTGGTTCACCTCGTCCACGTCGTTCGCCAATCCCGCCGTGACCATCGCCCGCGCGCTGAGCGATACATTTGCCGGGATCGCGCCGGGAGACGTGCCCGGGTTTTTGCTGGCGGAGTTCGCCGGCGCGCTGGTGGCTGCAGGGCTGTTCGCCTGGCTGCTCACCGACACGGGGCGAAAATGAAGGGTCCCGCCGGAGCGGGACCCTGATCGACACCTAGTAATAGCCGACGCACTCTTCGTAGCGGCGCCACCAATAGGGGCTGCCGGTCGCTTGCGCGCGGCGCCAGATCCAGCCGCAATCGTCGGCATAAGCGTAGACGGCAGGGCCCCAGGCCCAGATCCATCTGCCGTCACGCCAGACCCGGTGGCGCTGGCCCTTGTGGCCATCATGGCTGCGTCCGGCGTGGCGGCGCTGGTTGCCGCCTTTCCATTCGCTGCGGCCGCCCTTCCACTCGCCACGGTCGCCGCCTCTGATCCTGGGGGCGCCATCGCCGGCATAGCGTCCGCCGCGTGTCATCGCGCCGCCGCCGTCCCGGCCGCCGCGTCCGGCCAGGCCGGGACCGCCGCCTTTGCCGCCGCCGCTCCAGCCACCGCCACCACCGCTTCTCATGCCGCCGCCGCCGCCGCCGCCGCGTCCGGCCAGGCCGGAACCGCCGCCTTTGCCGCCACCGCCACCGCTTCTCATACCGCCGCCGCCGCCGCCACGTCCGCCCTCGCGGGCGAGCTCGACCATGGAGCCGGTGCCGATTAAAGGCTTCAGATTGGGCAAGGGCGCCGCGCTGGCGCTGACCGTAGCCGTTAGCATCAGGCCGCCGGCGAGCGCCGTCATCGCTGCCAGATTGAATCGCATCAGGGTTACTCCTTGAAAGTCGTGAATACCGCGCGCTTGGCCGCGGCGGGACGCCGGGGCAGCGCAAATCACAGGCTTAATGCTCGGCGGAGCCGCAGAGTTCCGGCAGGGGGCGGGGCAGGGGCCCATTGCCTTTGCAAGTTCACGAGAAACTGCTAAAGGAAGCCGCCAACCGGTGGCCCGCATTGCATGGCCGGGCGCCTGAGATGAAAGGTTGGCCGATGCCCGACGGGCAGACCTCCCAAAACCTGCGATTTGCCGACGGCGCCATTGCGCTCACCTTCGACGACGTGTTGATTCGGCCCGCGGCCTCCAACGTGCTGCCCAACGAGGTGGACATCTCCTCGCGGGTGACGCGCTCGATTTCCCTGCATATCCCGGTGATGTCCTCTGCCATGGACACCGTCACCGAGGCGAAGCTCGCCATCGCCATGGCGCAGGCCGGCGGGATCGGGGTGATCCACCGCAATCTCGAACTGGAAGTGCAGGCGGCTCAGGTCGCGCAGGTCAAGAAATTCGAATCGGGCATGGTGGTAAACCCGGTCACCATTCATCCGGATGAGACGCTTGCCGACGCGCTGAACCTGATGGTCGAGCATCAGATTTCCGGCATCCCGGTGGTGGAGCCGGGCCGCAATGGCAGAAGCGAGGGCAAGCTGGTTGGCATCCTCACCAACCGCGACGTCCGGTTCGCCACCAACCCGCGTCAGCGCGTCGCCGAGCTGATGACCAGGGACGGCCTCGTCACCGTCAGGGAGAGCGTGGGGATGGAGGACGCCAAGCGCCTCCTGCACCAGCATCGCATCGAAAAGCTGATCGTGGTCGATGACGACTATCGCTGCATCGGCCTCATCACGGTGAAGGATATCGAAAAGGCCAGGGCGCATCCCAATGCCTGCAAGGACGAGCAGGGGCGCTTGCGCGTGGCGGCGGCGACATCCGTCGGCGATGCGGGCTTCGCCCGCGCCGAACAGCTGATCGATGCCGGCGCGGATCTAATTGTGGTCGACACCGCGCATGGCCATTCGCAGCTCGTGCTTGACGCGGTGCGCCGCATCAAGCTGCATTCGAATGCCGCGCAGGTTTTGGCAGGCAACGTGGCGACCGCCGACGGCACCAAGGCGCTGATCGATGCGGGAGCCGATGCGGTCAAGGTCGGCATCGGGCCCGGCTCGATCTGCACCACCCGGATCGTCGCCGGGGTCGGCGTGCCGCAATTCACGGCGCTGCTCGAGGCGGTCGAGGTGGCGATGAAGAGCGATATTCCGGTGATCTCCGATGGCGGCATCCGCTATTCCGGCGATCTGGCCAAGGCGCTCGCGGCCGGCGCCGATTGCGTGATGCTCGGGTCGCTGCTGGCCGGCACCGACGAGAGCCCCGGCGAGGTGTTCCTCTATCAGGGCCGCTCCTACAAGGCTTATCGCGGCATGGGCTCGATCGGCGCCATGGCGCGCGGCTCGGCCGACCGCTATTTCCAGCAGGAGATCAAGGACGCGCTCAAGCTGGTGCCCGAAGGCATCGAGGGCCAGGTGCCATATAAGGGGCCGGTGTCCAGCGTGCTGCACCAGCTGATCGGCGGCTTGCGCGCCTCGATGGGATATACCGGCGCGCCCAATCTCGCCGCCTTCCACGAACGCGCCGAGTTCATCCGCATTTCCACGGCGAGCTTCCGCGAGAGCCACGTGCATGACGTGACCATCACCCGCGAATCGCCCAACTACCCGCGCGAAGGGTAGGCTGTTGCAACACTCATATTGTTATCGCCCGGCTTGACCGGGCGATTCCAGTAACCACCCTGATAACTGCGAAGGTCAGCGGTTACTGGATGTCCGCTTTCGCGGGCATGACGATTGAATCGAAGACCTATTCGATGCCGAGCTTGCGGATCTCGTCGAAAATACCCGGCTCGAGCTGCTGGGCGAGCGCGAGGTCGGCGCTGCCGTCGGTCGGCTTGCCCTTGCGGCTCTTCACCACGCCACGGCCAACCAGCGCCGAGGGATCGTTGTTGTGCAGCTCGAGCGCCTTGTCGAAATCGGCGGCGGCCTTGTCGAGATCGTTCTTGAGCACGAACACCCAGCCGCGGTCGATATAGCCCTTGGCGCCGTCGCGATTGAGCTTGATCACGTGGTCGAAGTCGGCGATCGACAGATCGTATTCCTTGCGCAGGCGGTAAAGTCCGCCGCGCACCGAGTAGCCGTTCGCCTCCTCGGGATTGAGCTTGATCTTCTGGTTCATCTCGACGAGCGCCTGATCGAGGTCGCCCTTGTCGCGATAGGCCATGCCCCGCAGCAGGAAGAAGTCGCCATGGCTGGAATCGATGCGAATGGCGGCATCGAGATCGGCAATCGCCTTGTCGTACTCTTTCTTGGCCTCGTGCGCCGCGCCCCGCATGAAAAAGAGATTGGCCTTGCCTTCATCGATCTTGATGGCGGCGTCGAGCTCGGCGGTGGCGGAATCGAGATCGCCGATGGCGGAGAACGCCATGGCGCGCACGCTATGGGCCCTGACCAGCAGATCCTTTTCGGTGGAGCCGGACCCGATATAGGCGGCGCAGCTGTCGAGCACTTCCCGGACGGAGCCATCGCCGCTAAAGCACGGCGGCTCCTTCTCCTCGGCGGGTGCCGGTCCGGTCCAAAGCAGAGCAAGAAAGGCGCCCGCCAGCGCGGCGCGGGAAAGGGTCTGAATGGCGCAAGAGCGCATGAAAACCTCCTTGGGAACTCCAATACCTGTCGTTTGGGGGTAGGTTTAGAGGGGGTCGCGGGCGGCCGTCAATTGAACTTCCGTCCATGTTCAGGGCACGGTAACCGGCCGTCAATCCGCCCGCTCGACGCGGTATCTGATCTCGTAAGCGTCGTCCGGTCCGGGCTTGCGTAGCTCCCCGTCGGGCCCGTCCGCGATATGGTCCACAGGCTGCCAAGGCCCGAATTCGGCCGAGGCCGGCGGGTTGCTGGCAAGCTTGAGCATGAAGAGGCGGTCGGGCTCTCCTTGCATGCGCAGGACGAGGAGCCGGCTTCGGGTGCGGAAATAGAGGTCGACCACGCCGGCGATCGATGGCCTGCGGTTCTCTGTACCACTATCGGTCAGCAGCGCGGGCATGGTGTTCTTGTCGGTGTTGAGGTCCATGCTGACGCCTTCCAGCTTGTCCGGCAATGTCGTGCCGGCCGGTAGCCGCAGTTCGAATTTGAGCTGCGGCGGTGGTCCATTACGGGCCAGGCTGTCGTCGGAGAGCAGATAGGCCCAGAGCCCGAGGCCCATGGCGGCGGCGATGCCGGCAGCCACCAGGGCACCGCGCCCGGCAATCCGGGCGAAGCCGGTGTAACCGCCGAAATAGCGGAGCACGAGCCAAATCCCAAGGATCAGGCCGGCGAGACCGCCGAAGAGGCCGTAGGTGAAGAAGGCAACCATGGCGCGGCCGCCTTCGCGGTCGGACATGCCGCCGAGGCCGAGCAGAAGGTCGGCGAGCAGGCCCACGATCACCCAGCCCAGCAGGGCGCCCGCCACGCCGGCCAGAGCGGCCAGGATGTAAGTGAAAGCCCGTCTCAACGCAGATCGCTGCATCGCTCCACGCCCCGCTCTACAGAATTGTGCGGCCGGAGTATAAGGGCGTTCACGCCGGGCTGTCGCGTCGCGGCCGGAGATCTTGCCAAGAGGAGCTGCGATGTCGATCCAGGCGATTTTGCTGCCGATGTTCGTGCAGGTGGGGCTGACCTTCGTGCTGCTGTTCTGGATGGCGGCGCTGCGGCTTCGTGCCGTACGAACCGGTGAGGTCGAGCCGCATAAGGTGCGGCTGCGCGAGCCCAACTGGCCGCCGCGCGTCACCCAGATCGCCAATGCGTTCCACAATCAGCTCGAACTGCCCGTGCTGTTCTATGTGGTGGTGCTGCTGGCCCTGGTGACGCAGACGCTGGACGCCGTTCTTCTATGATGTTCTCCAGCGCGGTCATGTGCGGGAACAGGTTGAAGTGCTGGAACACCATGCCGATGTCGGAGCGGACCGAGCGGATGTGCTTCTCGCTCGCCTCCTTGAG
>JAWOJH010000181.1:0-4181 GCA_046481725.1 Methyloceanibacter sp.
GCGGTTCTTCAGGCCCTCGCGCGCCAGCGCCAGTACGCGCAGCGCGAGATCGCGCACCGTCTCGCCGCGGAGCCTGGCCCTGAAGCCTTCCTTCGGCACGGCGCCGTGCAGCGCCGCGCGCTCGGCCGTGCTCCAGTCCTTGACCATGTCCCACGCGGCGTCGAGCGCGGTCTGGTCGTAGAGGAGGCCCACCCACAATGCCGGCAGCGAACACAGGCTGCGCCAGCGCCCGCCGTCGGCGCCGCGCATCTCGAGATACTTCTTGAGCCGCGCTTCGGGGAACAGCGTGGTGAGGTGATCGGCCCAATCGCTGTGGGTCGGGCGTACGCCGGGCAGGCCGGGCAGCCGCCCCTCCAGGAACGCGCGGAACGATTGGCCGGAAACGTCGATATATGTCCCGCCGCGATAAACGAAATACATCGGCACATCGAGCGCGTAGTCGACATAGCGCTCGAAGCCCATGCCCGGCTCGAAGACGAACGGCAACAACCCGGTGCGGTCGGGATCGGTGTCGCGCCAGACTTCGGCGCGATAGGACTGAAAGCCGTTGGGCTTGCCGTCGGTGAAGGGCGAATTGGCGAACAAAGCCGTCGCCACCGGCTGGAGCGCGAGGGTCGCCCGCAACTTGGCGACCATGTCGGCCTCGCCGCCGAAATCCATGTTTACTTGCACTGTCGCGGTGCGGAACATCATGTCGAGGCCCCGGCGCCCGCGCGTCGGCATGTAGCGCGCCATGATGCCGTAGCGTTCCTTCGGCATCACCGGAGTCTCGGCCAAAGTCCATTTCGGCGAGAAACCGATACCGAGAAAGCCGACGCCGAGTTCGCCGCCGGCTTCGGCGACTTCGGCAAGATGCTGACGCAGTTCCTCGTAGGTTTCGTGGATCGTTTCCAGCGGCGCGCCGGACAGTTCCAGTTGGCCGCCGGGTTCGAGACTGATGGCCCCGCCTTTCGGGCAATCCTGCCGGCTGAGCGCGATAATGTTGCCGTTCTCAATGACCGGGTCCCAGCCGAACCGGTCGTGCAAGGTTTCAAGCAGGACGCGAATACCCCGCTCCCCCTGATAGGGCACCGGCGTGCGGCTCGCGCGATAGAAGCCGAACTTCTCGTGCTCGGTGCCGATCCGCCAGTCGGCCTTGGGCTTCGATCCGGCTTCGAGATAGGCGACAAGCTCGTCACGCGACGCGACGATCGGGCTCTCGGGCTTATCCACCCGGGTCGACATGAGGAGGCGCTCCGTTCAGGTTAGGGGGCGGCGCAAGGGGCGGCCTTTATGGCGCTCTCTTCCGGCGCCTGACAAGGGCTCACCTAGCGCCAGTCGCCAAGCGTCGCATTCACAAGGGCGAGAGCGGCGACGGCGGCGGTGTCGGCGCGCATGACCCTGGGCCCAAGAGAAATGGGGAGAACAAAGGGCTTTGCCTGCAGGCTGGCGCGCTCCTCAGGGTCGAAACCGCCTTCCGGGCCGATCAACACAGCAAGCGGGCCGGGCGCATGCGCCTTGAGCGCGGCAAGCGGCGAGGCCTGCGGCGCGGCCTCGTCGGCGAAGATCAAGAGTCGCCCGGCGTCCCAGCCGTCGACGATCTTTGCCAACTTCTCCGGCTCGGCCACCTCCGGGACGCGCAATATGCCGCACTGCTCGGCCGCCTCGATGGCATTGGCGCGCAGACGCTCGGTATTCAGCCTCTCGGCGACGGTATGGCGCGTGATGACGGGACGCAGCACACCGGCACCGAGTTCGGTCGCCTTCTGCGCCATATAGTCGAGACGCGCCCGCTTCAACGGGGCGAACAGATAGTGCAGATCCGGCCCCTGGTCCTGCGCGCGCGTCTGCTCCTCCAGGCGAAGCTCGGCACCCTTCCGGCCGATGACGGCAACCTCGCAGCGCCATTCCCCATCCCGGCCATTGAACAAGAGCACGCGGGCACCTGGCTTGAGCCGGAGCACGTTGCCGAGGTAATGCGCCTGCTCCTTGGTGAGCGCGCATTGGAGACCAGGCGCGAGCCCGAACGGGACGAAAAGGCGCTGGAGCTTGGCGGACATCACGCCTATCTGAAAGAGCAGAACCCGCGCGAAAAACAATGGCCGTCATGACACGACCTCCGCTCCAAGGCAAAGCCTTCACGCCGGACGACGCGCCCGCGGGCAATCTGGTCGATCGTTTCGCGCCGGCGGCGATCGCGCCCTATCTCCGGCTCGCCCGTGCAGACCGGCCGATCGGCTTTTTCCTGCTTGCCTTGCCATGCTTCTGGTCGGTGGCGCTGGCCGGCCAGGTCCTCGGCGAGCCCTATCCCGACCTCTGGTTGCTATTCCTGTTCGCGACCGGCGCCATCGTGATGCGGGCCGCGGGCTGCACCTACAACGACCTGATCGATCGCGACCTCGACGCGCAAGTCGCGCGGACGCGATCGCGGCCGCTGCCGAGCGGACAGGTGACACCCCGCGCCGCCACGATCTTCATGTTGGCATTGTGCCTGGCCGGGCTGCTCGTCCTGCTGAGTTTTAATAGCGCCACCATCTGGCTTGGGTTCGCGGTGATCCCCATCGTTGCGCTCTATCCCTTCGTCAAGCGGTTCAGCCATTGGCCACAGGCCGTGCTCGGGCTCGCGTTCAATTGGGGGGCGCTGCTGGGTTGGACCGCGGTACTGGGACGGCTCGACTGGCCGGCGGTGGTGCTCTACGCCGGCGCGGTGCTTTGGACGGTCGGCTACGACACGATCTATGCTCACCAGGACCGCCAGGACGACGATCTGATCGGCCTGAAGTCCACGGCGCTCAAATTCGGCCGCGCCACCAGACCTTGGCTCGCCCTGCTTTACGGCGCGGCTTGGCTCGCCATCGTCGCGGCGGGAACCATGGCGCATGCCGGCACTGCCTTTTTGTTGGGCATGGCGGTGGCGGCGGCGCAGCTTGCCTGGCAGGTCGGCACCTTGGACATCGACGATCCGGACAATTGCCTCGGGCGCTTCCGCTCCAACCGCGACTTCGGCCTTATCGTCTTTGCAGCGATCGTGATCGACATGGCGCTTGCGGCAATTTTCTGAGTTGCGCGGGCGAAGCCATGCGCGCAAAAAAGCACCGGGCCCCAGAGCGCGATGCGCTGGGGCCCGGATGACGCCTTGCTGTTAGCTTCCCCCTGCTGGCTGCCTTATGGCCGCCTTTGATTGCCACGATGCTGCCATAGAAGCTTTCCGAAGCGCTTAATGGACGTCCTTAACGTCTGGTATGCGCGAGCTACCTGCCGACATGGTTGAGAAAATTCTTCCGAAAAGTTTAGAGAATCTTCCGCTCCCCCCAATGAACGCCCCCGAACCGTCCGAACGCCCCCTTCCCGCTCCGTCTCTCGAAGAAGATTATGCACTTCTTAAAGAGGCGGCACGCGATGCCGGCGAACTAGCCCTCACTTATTTCCGCCAGCAGATCCTCGTGAAACGAAAGGCCGATGGGTCGGAAGTGAGCGAGGCCGACCTCGCCGTCGATGCCGCACTCAAGCTCGCCCTGATGACCAGGCGCCCCGACTACGGCTGGCTGTCGGAAGAGACCGAGGACGATCCGGAGCGGCTCAACCGCCGCCGGGTGTGGATGGTCGATCCCATCGACGGCACCAACGCCTTTCTGCGGCATGTGGCGGAGTGGACGGTCTCGGCCGCGCTGGTCGAGGACGGCGTGCCGGTGCTTGCCGTCGTGTTCAACCCCGCCACACAAGAATTCTTTCACGCGATGCGGGGCAAAGGCGCCTTCCTCGACGATGCGCCGATCGCGGCCAGTACCAAAAACACGCTCGACGGCGCGCTGCTGATCGCCAGCGGCGGCCTGTTCAAAAAGAAGATCTGGAAGCAGCCCTGGCCCGAAGTGAAGTCGCGCTGGGTGAACTCGGTGGCCTACCGGCTGGCGCTGGTCGCTTGCGGGCTGGCTGACGCGACCATCTCGCTCTCGGCCAAGAGCGAATGGGATCTCGCCGCCGCGGCGCTGATCGTCGAGGAGGCGGGCGGCGTCATCACCGATCACCACGGCGAAGTGCACCGCTACAACCGGCCTTCGCCGCGCTTTCCGAGCCTGGTGGCGAGCGGGAAAGCGCTGCACCCGCTGTTGATCGAACGCACCGACCCGGTAGATCTCTAGGCTTCAAACGGTCCGGGCTTCGGACAGCATCAGGGGGAAGGGTATTGCCATGGCCGCAAACGA
>JAWOJH010000147.1:0-3228 GCA_046481725.1 Methyloceanibacter sp.
GCACGGCGATGGGGAAGTTGACCGGCACGTGCTCGGTGCCGCCGGCGATCAGCAGCTTTTCGATTCTGCCGTCCTCCGGCGCCTCGACCTCCATGGTGGCCTTGTCGGTCTCGATCTCAGCCACAACGTCGCCGCTTCTGACCTCGTCCCCTTCCTTGACATGCCATTTGGCGAGCTTGCCCTCCTCCATCGTGGGCGAAAGCTGCGGCATGAGGATCTGCGTCGGCATGGGAGTCAGCCGTTCCCTTGCAGGGCGGCGAAGGCTTGTTCCCAGTGCTGGCCATCGAACGGCGTGACGCGCGCGACGCGGACCTGGCCGTCGTCGAGGCAACGCACATTGACGCTGTAGCCGTCGGGCTTGGAGCGCGGCACATAGAAGCTCTTCACGCCACAGACCGAACAGAAATGGTGCTTCGCCGTGCCAGTGTTGAATTTGTAGGTCGCGATCTGGTCGTTCCCTTGGGTGACGCGGAAGCGCTCCTGCTCGACGATCAGATGGAGATAGCCTGCTTTGGCGCATATCGAGCAGTTGCATTCGCGCGCCTCGACCGCGTCCGGCGCCAGCACCTCGAACCGCACCGCGCCGCAATGGCACCCGCCCGTTTTCCAGCTCATCTCAGCTTCGGACATGGGCGTCATTTTCGGTAGCAGACCGATTTCGCGGCCTCGACCACCTGCTCCACCGAGGGGAGAGCCAGTTTCTCGAGATTGGCCGCGTAGGGCATCGGCACGTCGGCGCCGGTGACTTTGACTGGCGGCGCATCGAGATAGTCGAACGCCTCGGCCACTACCCGGGCGCAAATCTCCGACGCGACCGAGCAGACTGGCCACCCCTCCTCGACGGTGACGATGCGGTTGGTCTTGCGCACCGAGGCCAGCACCGTCTCCAGATCGAGCGGGCGCAAGGTGCGGAGATCGATCACTTCCGCCTCGATCCCCTCCTCCGCGAGTTGCTTCGCTGCGTCGAGCGCATAGGCCATGCCGCGCGAGAAGGACACGATGGTGACATCGCGACCTTCGCGCGCCACCCGGGCCTTGCCGATCGGCAGCACGAAATCGACCAGCTTCGGCACCTCGAAGCTCTGGCCGTAGAGAATTTCGTTTTCGAGAAACACCACCGGGCCCGGATCGCGGATCGCCGCCTTGAGCAGGCCCTTGGCGTCGGCGGCGGTATAGGGGGCGATCACCTTCAGCCCCGGCACATGCGCGTACCACGCGGCAAAATTCTGGCTGTGCTGCGCCGCGACCCTGGCCGCGGCGCCGTTCGGCCCTCTGAACACGATCGGGCAATGCATCTTGCCGCCCGACATATAGAGCGTCTTGGCGGCGGAATTGATGATGTGGTCGACCGCCTGCATGGCGAAGTTCCAGGTCATAAACTCGACGACGGGCCTGAGCCCGGCGAAGGCGGCGCCGACGCCGACCCCGGCAAAGCCGTATTCGGTGATCGGCGTGTCGACCACGCGCGTGGGGCCGAACTCGTCGAGCAGGGCTTGGGTGACCTTATAGGCGCCCTGGTATTGGCCGACCTCCTCCCCCAGAACGAACACGGAAGGGTCGCGGCGCATCTCCTCGGCCATGGCGTCGCGCAGCGCCTCGCGCACGGTGAGCGTGACCATCTCCGTGCCCGGCGGGACTTCCGGCTCGGGGCGCGGCTCTTGAGGCGCGATTTGCGGGCCCGCCGGCGCCTCCTCGACGAGCGGCGGCACTTCGCCAAGATCGGGCGGCGGCTCTTGAGGGGCCTCATCCTTCGAGACGGCGCCCTCATCCTGAGCCGACCGCCTCTCCTTCGAGACGCTCGCTTCGCTCGCCCTCAGGATGAGGCGGTCGGGTGAAGGACGCGCCTCCGCACCCTCCGAGACGGGCGCTGGCGCGCCCTCCTCAGGGAGAGGAGCGAACTGTGCGCGACGCGGTAGACCCTCAGCCTGAGGAGCGGCCGCGGGCCGCGTCTCGAAAGATGAGGCCCCAGCATCCTCGCCGTCGGCATAGAGAATGGCGATGGGCCGGTTCACCGGGACATGCTCGCTGCCCTCGGGCACCAGGATCTTGCCGAGCCGGCCGTCATCGGCCGCCTCCACTTCCATGGTCGCCTTGTCGGTCTCGATCTCGGCAATGACGTCGCCCGCCCGCACTTCATCGCCCTCGCGCACCAGCCATTTGGCAAGCTTCCCCTCCTCCATGGTCGGAGACAGCGCCGGCATCAAAATGTCGATCGGCATTGGAGCGTTACCTACGCGCGGGTCATCCACAACACGGCAATCATCGCCAGCAGGCAGGCCGCCACGGCCACGGTCGAGAAGAAATGCCGCTTCACATGAAGCATGGCGGCTTGCGGCATGTAAGGCAACGCCGCGTAGCCCATCATCCAGCGCTTGCGGCCCAGTGCGGCGAAGGGGGGATGCGTTCCGGCGATGCGCCAGGCGCGGATCATTGAGACGACGCCGAAGATGAAAGCGGCGATGGCCAGAACGAACAGCGTGAGCGCCACCGGGTTCGCGTAAATCGCCACGGTTGTGCTCGCGTCCATGTCAGGCGGTCACGTCGGTGTAAAGCTCGGACGGGTCGGGCTCCGGATCGCTCTGGGCGAACTCGGCGGCCTCGTTGACGATGGCACGTACCTCGCGGTCGATGGCCTTCAATTCGTCCTCGCTCGCTCGCCCGTGATCGAGGATGCGCCTGCGCAGGAGCTCGATCGGGTCGCGATGCTCGCGGATGCCCTGCACCTCCTCGCGCGTGCGGTATTTGGCCGGGTCGGACATCGAGTGGCCGCGATAGCGGTAGGTGAGCATCTCAAGGATCCGCGGCCCCTCGCCTGCCCGCGCGGCCGCGACGGCGCGATCCCCGGCCGCCTTCACCGTGGCGACATCCATGCCGTCGACCTGTTCGCCGCGAATGCCGAACACCGAGCCGCGGTTATACAGTTCCTCGGCGAGCGCGCTGCCACGCTCGACCGCGGTGCCCATGGCGTAGCGGTTGTTCTCGATGACGTAGATCACCGGCAGTTTCCACAGCGAAGCCATGTTGAAGCTCTCATAGACCTGCCCCTGATTGGCGGCGCCCTCGCCGAAATAGGTCAGACAGACCCGGTCATTGCCACGATATTTATTGGCGAAGGCCAGTCCGGTGCCGAGCGGCGCGGGCGCGCCGACGATGCCGTGGCCGCCATAGAAGTTGCGCTCCGGCGAGAACATGTGCATCGAGCCGCCTTTACCCTTGGCATAACCACGA
>JAWOJH010000056.1:0-11551 GCA_046481725.1 Methyloceanibacter sp.
GGCCCCGAGTGCCTGCTAGCCCCGTCGGCGCCGCGAAGCCCGATCCGAAGCTCGACGAGCGGTTCATGGCCGCCGCCCTGCGCCTCGGCCGTCGGACTCTCGGCCGCACCTGGCCGAATCCGGCGGTCGGCTGCATTCTGATCCAGTATGAGCCGGCGGGTCCGCGCATGGTCGGCCAGGGCTGGACCGCCGGAGGCGGCCGGCCGCATGCCGAGGCGATCGCGCTGGAAAAGGCCGGCGAGGAGGCTCGCGGCGCCACGCTCTATGTCACACTTGAGCCGTGCGCGCATATGGACGGCAGGGGAATCGCTTGCGCCGAGATGATCGCCGCCGCAAAGCCGGCGCGCGCGGTGATCGCACTCGCCGACCCCGATCCGCGCACCAAGGGCCGGGGGATCGCCCGGCTCGCTGCTTGCGGCATTGCGGTGACCGGCGGCGTTCTCGCGCGCGAGGCGGAAGAGGTCGTGCTCGGACACGTGCTGCGTGTTACCGAAGGACGCCCCGCCATTACGCTGAAACTCGCCATCGGCAGCGACCGCCTCGTGCCGCGCGGCGAGGGTGCGCCGGTTTGGATCACCGGGCCGGACGCCCGCGCCCATGGCCACCTTCTCCGCGCCAGGAACGACGCGATCCTGGTCGGCCGGGGCACGATCGAAGCCGATGACCCGAGCCTCACCTGCCGGCTCCCTGGCATGGCCTGCCGCTCGCCGGTCCGCGTGGTGCTCGACCGCCGTTTGCGCACGCCGCCCGAAGCGAAGTTGTTCGACGATCTGATGGTCCCGGTCTGGCTGGTCTGCGCTGCCGGCGAGGAGCACCCCAATACGGATGCGCTTCAGGATCGCGGCGCTGAAATCGTTCCGGTCGAGGTGGACGATCACGGCATGCTCGGTTTGCGTGACGTGTTGGAGACGTTGGCCATGCGCGGCATCACCCGGATCCTGGTCGAGGGCGGACCGCAGGTGGCGCGGGCCTTTCTCGACGCCGATCTGGTGGACGAGGCGGTCATTTATCAGGGGTCCAAACCGGCCGGACCAGACGGGCTGATGCCGTTTGCAGGCGAGGGGATTGATCGGCTCACCGGGAGCGGGCATTTCACGCGCGTGGAAGCACGCGCCTTCGGACCCGACCGGATGACGTGGTGGCGGCGGGACAGGCGATGTTCACAGGCATTGTCAGCGGCATAGGCACGCTCCAGGAGCGGAACGGCGCCCGATTCACGATCCTCGCCCCCTACAGGCAATCGAGCCTGGAGGAGGGGGGCTCGATGGCCTGTGATGGCTGTTGTTTGACTATTGTGGATACCGCGCGCGCCAAGGTGAAGGGCGCGTTGTTCGCAGTGGAGGTCTCCAACGAAACGCTGTCGCGCACCACGCTTGGAGCCTGGCAGCCGGGACGGCGCATCAATCTCGAGCGGCCGCTGGCGCTGGGCAGCGAGTTGGGCGGGCACATGGTGACCGGCCATATCGACGGTCAGGCAAGGGTCGTTTCGCGCGAACCTGACGGCGACAGCATCCGCTTCCTTCTGGAGGCGCCGCCGGATCTCGCCCGCTTCATCGCCCCGAAAGGCTCCGTCGCGCTCGACGGCGTCTCGCTCACGGCCAATTCCGTCGAGGGCGCCCGGTTCGGCGTCAACATCATTCCTTACACACTTGCCCATACGACATGGCAGGACCGGCACCCCGCCGATCTGGTAAACCTTGAAGTCGATCTCTTAGCGCGCTACGTGGCGCGCTTGAGAGAAGTGGAAGGCCTCGTCCCGTGACCCTCGCCGCCAAGCCGCGTACCCATCAATTCCTTTCGCCGATCGAGGAGGTGGTAGAGGACGCTCGCAACGGGCGGATGTTCATCCTCGTCGACGCCGAGGAGCGCGAGAACGAGGGCGACCTCGTCATTCCGGCGCAGATGGCGACGCCCGACGCGATCAACTTCATGGCCAAGCATGGCCGCGGGCTGGTCTGCCTCGCGCTGACGCCCGAGCGTGCCAAGCAGCTGCACCTGGAGCTGATGTCCCGGTCGAACCGCACCCGGCATTCCACCGCCTTCACCGTTTCGATCGAAGCCCAGGAAGGCGTCTCCACCGGCATTTCCGCCCATGACCGGGCCCACACCATTTCCGTGGCAATCGATCCGACCAAGGACTATCGCGACATCATGACCCCGGGTCATGTATTTCCGCTGGTGGCCAAGGAGGGTGGCGTCCTGGTGCGCGCCGGACACACAGAAGCCGCGGTTGACCTCGCGCGCCTCGCCGGACTCTATCCAGCCGGCGTGATCTGCGAGATCATGAATGACGACGGCACCATGGCTCGGCTTCCCGACTTGGTCGCCTTCGCGCAGCGTCACGGACTGAAGATCGCCGCCATCGCCGACCTGATCGCCTACCGGCTGCGTTACGACCATCTGGTCAAGCGCGTAGCCGAGACCACGGCGGACAGCGCCTATGGCGGTGAATTCGGCCTGAAGGTCTATGCCACCACCGTCGATCCCGCCGAGCATCTCGCTCTGGTCAAGGGCGATGTGGCGTCGAGCGGCCCGGTGCTGGTGCGCGTGCACGCGCTCAATACCATCGCCGACGTGATCTCGACCGGCGAGCGGCGCGAGACCCTGGTGCACAAGGCCATGGAGATCATCGGCCGGGAGGGCCGTGGGGTGGTCGTGCTGATCCGCGAGTCGCGGCCGGACGCCATTTCCGCGCGTCTCCAGCAACAACCCGGCGGGACTGGTCAGCAGCGGCTGATCGAATATGGCATCGGCGCCCAGATCCTGATCGATCTCGGCGTCCGCGAGATGGTGCTACTGTCGAACTCGCCTGCGCGTAAGATCGTCGGTCTGGAAGGTTATGGGCTTGCGGTCGTCGGCCACCGCAGCTTGGAGTAACGCCGAATGACCCGCAAAGGCCCGCGTTCCGTCCTTATCATCGAGGCGCGTTTCTACGAGGACATCGCCGACGAGCTCGCCCGGGGCGCGATCGACGAGCTGGAGGCCGGCAATGTGGCCTATGAGCGGCTGGCCGTGCCCGGCTCGCTGGAGATTGCGCTCGCGCTCAGCCTGGCGCTCGCCAACGGCTTCGTCGGCCGCGCCGGACGGCATCGCGGCTGCGTGGCGCTCGGCTGCGTAATTCGCGGCGAGACCACGCATTACGACATCGTGGCGCGGGAGTCGTCGGCGGGCCTGCATCAGCTCGCCGTGCAGCATGCGGTGCCGATCGGCTTCGGCATCCTAACCTGCGACAGCCGCGAGCAAGCGTGGGAGCGGGCGAGTGTCGATGGCCGCAACAAGGGCGGTGACGCCGCGCGCGCCTGCCTGACCCTAATGCGCCTCGAGCAGCATTTCTCCTCCGCGGCCCGGCGCTAGCTCGGATGGCCAAGCGCGGCGAGGCCAGCAACCGGGCGTCCTCCCGCAGCGCCGCCCGTCTCGCCGCGGTGCAAGCGCTCTACCAGATGGACATGACCGGAATCGATCTCAGCCAGGTTATCGCCGAGTTTGAGGCCCATCGCCTGGGTCAGGAAATCGAAGGCTGCCAGTTCCGCGAGGCGGAAGCGGACTTTTTCCGGGATTTGGTGCGCGGCGTGGTGCGCGAGCAACTCAATATCGACCCGATGATCGATCAGCAGCTGGCGGAAGGCTGGCGGCTGACCCGGGTCGATTCCATCCTGCGCGCGATCTTGCGTGCCGGCGCCTTCGAACTTTTGGCTCGGAACGACGTGCCGGCAAAAGTGATTATCTCCGAATATGTGGATATCGCGCACGCTTTCTTCGCCGGGGACGAGCCGAAAGTCGTGAACGGCATTCTCGACAAGCTCGCGCATCGGGCGCGGCCAAAGGAATTTGCGCAGCACGGAGCACGCGATGGCTGACGAGCGCGGACCGGTCGGGGGGAGGGACCTTGGGGAGTTCGAGATCATTGCCCGCTATTTCGCACCGCTGGCCACCGATACCGCCGCGCTCGGCCTGCGCGACGACGCCGCGGTGCTGAACATCCGCGAAGGCTCTGAGCTGATCGCCACCTGCGACACCTTGATCGAGGGTGTGCATTTCCTGCCCGGCGATCCGCCGGCCTCGATCGGCCACAAGGCGCTTGCCGTCAATCTCTCCGACCTTGCCGCCAAGGGCGCGCGCGGCCACGCTTATCTGCTTGCGCTGTCCGTGCCGCGCAACACGCAAGGCGCCTGGTTCGAAGCCTTCGCTTCGGGTTTGAACGAATTACAGACGGCAGTCGGCATCAATCTGGTCGGCGGCGACACCACCGCCACCTCCGGGCCCTTGACCATCACCATCACCGCGCTCGGTCTGGTGGCGCATGGTCATGCGGTACTGCGGCATGGCGCCAAGGCCGGCGACCGGCTCTATGTCAGCGGCACGATCGGCGACGCTTGTCTCGGGCTGCGCCTGCTCACCGAGCCATCGCTTGCGCGGGTCTGGGACCTGTCCGAGGAGGACGTGGCTTTTCTCGTCGACCGTTATCGCCGTCCCACGCCCCGCATGCAGTTGGTGATCCCGGTGCGGAATTTCGCGCAAGGCGCCATCGACGTATCGGATGGGCTGGCGGCCGATGTCGAGAAGCTCGGCAAGGCCTCCCATGTCGGGGCCACCATCGAGACGGCCAAGGTGCCCCTCTCGCCGGCGGCGAAGAAGGCTCTTGCGCGGGAGCCCGGACTGCTTGCGACGCTGCTCGGGGCAGGCGACGACTACGAGATCGTGGCGGCGGTGCCTGAGGCCAGCGCGGCCGCTTTCGAGGCCGAGGCGCAAGCCAGGGAGGTCGCGGTCACGGCGATCGGCAGCCTCGGCGGCCGCAGCGGCGAGGTGCTGGTGCTCAAGCCCGAGGGAGTGCCGCTGGCGCTGGATCGCAAGGGATTCGCCCATTTCTGAACAATTCTCCCCGTCAGCCGACCAAATTGTCGCTGCTTGAGGCATGTGTTGCGTCCTGCCCGCAGTTTTGGCATTTTCCCGCGGACTTCAGACGACTCTTCCGGGGGCTTTGGGCCAAGGCACGCAGGCGTGCCTTCTCGGCCTTGATTCTCCCGCTACACCCAAATCGACCGGACAACCCAAGAGGCAGCCGACATGACCGTGGTTCTCTACCTGATCATCGCTTGCGGGGCGCTCTCCATCGTCTACGGCGTCTGGACCACCAGAGCCGTTCTCGCTGCCGACCCCGGCACCCCCCGGATGCAGGAGATCGCCGCGGCCATCCAGGAAGGCGCCCAGGCCTATCTCGCCCGGCAATATCAGACCATCGCCGCGGTCGGCGTGGTCATCTTCGCTATTATCGCTTATCTGCTCGGCATCGCCCCGGCGATCGGGTTCGCGCTCGGCGCGGTGCTGTCGGCCGCTGCCGGCTATATCGGCATGTATGTCTCGGTGCGGGCCAATGTCAGGACGGCCCAGGCCGCCACCAAGAGCCTCGCCGACGGGTTGAGCCTAGCCTTCCGTGCCGGCGCCGTGACCGGCATGCTCGTCGCCGGCCTGGCGCTGCTCAGCGTCTCCGTCTATTTCCTCGTACTGACGCAGTTCCTGGGCTACAGCCCGGCATCGCGTGACGTGGTCGACGCGCTGGTCGCGCTCGGCTTCGGCGCGTCGCTGATTTCCATCTTCGCCCGTCTCGGCGGCGGCATCTTCACCAAGGGCGCCGATGTCGGCGGCGATCTCGTCGGCAAGGTCGAGGCCGGCATTCCCGAGGACGATCCCCGCAACCCCGCCACCATCGCCGACAATGTCGGCGACAATGTCGGCGATTGCGCCGGCATGGCGGCCGACCTGTTCGAAACCTATGTGGTGACCGTGGTGGCCACCATGGTGCTCGCCTCGATCTATTTCTCGGGCGGCGAAGACCGGCTGATGCAGATGATGGTCTATCCTCTTGCCATCGGCGCGGTCTGCGTACTCACCTCGATCATCGGCACCTTCTTCGTGCGGCTCGGCAAGAGCCAGTCGATCATGGGCGCGCTCTATAAGGGCGTAATCGTCACCGGCATCCTGTCGCTTATCCTGCTCTGGCCCTTGACCGCTTGGCTGGTCGGCATGGATACCGCCATGAAGATCGGCGACGTGAGCTTCACCGGCCAAGCGCTGTTCTGGTGCGGCGCCGTCGGCCTCGCTGTCACCGCGCTGATCGTGGTTATTACCGAATACTACACCAGCACGCGGTACCGCCCGGTGCGCTCGATCGCCAAGGCTTCGGTCACCGGTCATGGCACCAATGTGATCCAGGGGCTCGCTGTTTCGCTCGAAGCAACTGCCTTACCCGCGCTGGTGATTATGGCCGGTATCGTCGCCTCCTACATCCTCGCGGGCCTGTTCGGCATCGCCATCGCCGTGACCACGATGCTCGCTCTAGCCGGCATGATCGTGGCGCTCGATGCCTTTGGCCCGGTCACCGACAATGCCGGCGGCATCGCCGAGATGGCCGGCTTGCCCAAGGATATCCGTAAGACCACCGACGCTCTCGACGCGGTCGGCAACACCACCAAGGCGGTGACCAAAGGCTACGCAATCGGCTCGGCCGGCTTAGGCGCGCTGGTGCTGTTCGCCGCCTATGTCGAGGACCTCAAATATTTCGCGGCGAATGCCGACAGGTTCCCCTATTTCGCCGGCGTCGATCCGACTTTCACCCTGTCCAATCCCTATGTCGTGGTCGGACTGTTCCTTGGCGGGCTGCTGCCTTATCTGTTCGGCGGCATCGCCATGACGGCGGTCGGCCGCGCGGCCTCGGCGATCGTCGAGGAGGTGCGGCGCCAGTTCAAGGAGAAGCCGGGCATCATGGCGGGGACCGACCGGCCGGATTACGGCCGCGCGGTCGATCTCCTGACCCGCGCCGCGATCAAGGAGATGATCGTGCCGTCGCTGCTGCCGGTGCTGTCGCCCGTGGTGTTCTACTTCATCATCAACGCGATCGCCGGCAAGAGCGCGGCCTTCTCCGCCGTCGGTGCCATGCTTCTCGGCGTGATCGTCACCGGGCTGTTCGTCGCCATCTCGATGACGGCGGGAGGCGGCGCCTGGGACAATGCCAAGAAATATATCGAGGACGGCAATTACGGCGGCAAAGGCTCGGAGGCGCACAAGGCGGCAGTGACGGGCGACACGGTGGGCGATCCCTACAAGGATACGGCCGGTCCCGCGGTGAACCCGATGATCAAGATCACCAATATCGTCGCGCTGCTGTTGCTGGCGGTGCTTGCTCACCAATAGCGCGTCTAAGCCATAGCGCAGCGAGGCGCATGCTTACATGCCGGGAATGCCGCTCGGACCCGCACGGTTGTCGCGCAACTGGCCGCGATTGGCGATATTGCCGAAGACCTGCTCGAGGAAGCTGAGGTCCTTCCCGCGTGCCGGGGTTTCGCCCTTGTAGTAATTGAAGACGATGCCGTCCTTCAGCCCGTAATGGCCGACATCCCGGACGGTCTGGTTCTGATCGTAATAGACCGCGACCACTTGGCGGTCGATCTCGCGCGGCTTGAGGAAGGCGATCGTCTTCTGCGTCGTCGAGATATAATAATGCGCCTCGCCAGCGATCGCGCTCTTGGTGTCGGGCGAGCCTAGGATTTGCTGGACCTGCTCCTTGTTCATGCCCGGCTGCACCTGATACACGTCGACATCGATGAAGACATGGCCATGCCGGTCGATCTGCGCGCCGCAGCCCGTGAGCATTGCTGCCCCAAACAGGAGCGCCGCCAATGCAGGCCGCGAGGTCGTGCCGGAGACGAACTTTAGTCTGCGCAAACCGATTGTCCCCTCGATGCCCCAAGCGGGGCTGAAGCCACGAAAAGCTAGACGAAACAGGCCGCTCTTTGAACCCTCTCCATTCCCCGAAATTGTGGGGCCGCAAGGCCGCCAACGCCGAAAAACTCTATGGCGCGATTGTGGCGCAGGCGCGGCTTGCCAAGTTCTACCGGGACTTCGCGGTTCCCGACACGCTGGAAGGCCGGTTTCTGGTCTTGTCGCTGCATCTCTTCGCCGTGCTGCACCGACTTAAAGCCGAGGGCGTAGCCGCTTCCGGTCTCGCGCAGAACCTCACGAGCCGCTTCATGCAAGACATGGAAACCGTCCTCAGGGAACTGGGCGTCGGCGATCTCGCCATCCCGAAACGGATACGGGGGCTCGCGGCATCGAGCGCGAGCCTGTTGCAGGGCTACGAGGAGGCTTTGGCGAAGGGTGAACCCGCCGTTGCGGACGCCATCGCCGCGGCCTTTTCTGTGAAAGACCCGGCGGTCAAAGCTGCAACGGGACGTCTGGCGCACCATCTTAGGCAAATGACGGACACGCTTGCGGGACAAAGCTTGCCATCGCTCGCGGCCGGACAGGTGACGTTTGCCGGGAATGCACCCGGCGATGAGTCTGGAGCAGACTTGCATGAGAACCGCGGCTGACTTCCCGGTGTTTTCCCGGCCGCTTCGGGCCGACGAGTTCCGCGACGGCGCAAGCGGAACGCTCACCGCGACGGCGGCCGAGTTGACCGAGATGGCGCGCCTGCTGGATCTTGTCGTCATCGAGGAGTTCGCCTTCGCCTATCGCTTGATGATCGCCGGGGAGGGGCGTCTGCGGCTCAGCGGGCGGCTCAATGCCAAGCTCGCGCAGACTTGCGTCGTCTCGCTGGATCCGCTGGCGGCCACGCTCGATCTGCCCGTGGAGATCGATTTCTGGCCGTCCGCCCTGCTGGATGCGCTCGAGCGAAGTACCGAGGATCCGGGAAGCCTGCACGACTGGCCCGAGCCCATCGTCCACGGCACAATCGATCCTGGCCCGGTGCTTTACGAGGTCCTGGCCACCTCGCTCGAACCGTACCCGAAACGGGAAGGGGCAAGCTTCGAATGGTCGCAACCGGCGCTCTCGGCGGGCGAGAGCCAAGGAACCGGCCCGTTTGCGGCGCTGAAAGCCCTCAAACCGCGCTGAAACCCCGGAAGCTTCAGGCCAAAATCCGGTTGTCACTGGCTTGCTTTTAAGTTTATTCGGGGTTCACTTCCGGGGGTCGCCGCGGCCGGACCGCGGCATGGGTAAATCCTCATCGAACGGCACTGAAAATGGGTGCTCCAGTCACCATCGCGCTCGACGCCATGGGCGGGGACCACGGGCCAAGCGTGGTCGTTCCGGCTGCGGCAATTTCGCTCGTCCGCCATCCGGAGATGCGTTTTCTCCTCGTGGGAGATTCCGCTCGCATCGAGCCCGAGTTGGCGGCGCACCCTGCTCTCGCCGGCAAAGTCGAGCTGATCCATACCGAGGTGGCCGTAGCCATGGACGCCAAACCGAGCCAGGCGCTGCGCAAGGGACGCTACCATTCCAGCATGTGGCTGGCCCTCGAAGCGGTGAAAGACGGCCGCGCCGACGCGGCTGTTTCCGCGGGCAATACCGGCGCCTTGATGGTCATGGCCAAGTTCTGCCTGAAGACGCTCGAAGGCGTAGACCGTCCGGCGATCGCCGCCATCTGGCCCACCGTCGAGAGCGAATGCATCGTGCTCGATGTCGGCGCCAATGTCGGCGCCGATTCCCGGCAGCTTGTCGAGTTCGCCTTGATGGGAGCGGCAATGGCGCGGGCCTTGTTCGGCTTGGACAAGCCCTCGGTCGGGCTTCTGAATATCGGCGTCGAGGAAGTGAAGGGCCTCGAGGAGATCCGGGAGGCGGCGGCGGTCCTCAAAGAGGCGCCGCTCCCCATTCGCTACCACGGCTTCGTCGAAGGTGACGACGTGGGTCATGGCGTGGTTGATGTCGTCGTGACCGACGGCTTCACCGGGAACATCGCCTTGAAGACCGCGGAGGGAACGGCTAAGCAGATCGGCGAATATTTGCGTGCCGCAATGGGGCGGTCGCTGTTGGCGCGCATCGGCGCCGTCCTGGCGCAAGGCGCTTTCCGCGCGCTCAAAGACAAACTGGATCCACGCCAGCTTAATGGCGGCATATTCCTTGGCTTGAACGGCATCGTTGTAAAAAGCCATGGCGGCACCGATGCGACCGGCTTCGCATGCGCCATTGACGTTGCCTACGACATGGCATCGAACGGCGTGGTGAAGCGCCTGGCGAGCGACGTGGCCGGCTTTCATACCAAATTGGAGCTCAAAGGGGCCGCATGAGGCCCGGGGAGTAGGGAACGTTGAGTACCGTCAGGTCGGTCATTACGGGGTGCGGCGGCTACCTGCCAGAGCGGGTCCTGACCAATGACGACCTCGCCAAAATGGTCGACACCTCCGACCGCTGGATCACCGAGCGGACAGGCATCCGGGAGCGCCGGATTGCCGCCGAAGGCGAGCTCACCTCATCGATGGGCACCGTCGCGGCAAGGGCAGCGCTGAACGACGCGGGCCTGGCTCCCGAGGAGATCGACCTCATCATCCTTGCGACCTCTACGCCGGATCAAACCTTTCCGGCCAGCGCCGTGACCATTCAGGCCGAGCTCGGCATCACCCACGGCGCCGCCTTCGATGTGCAAGCGGTCTGCTCCGGGTTCGTGTTCGCATTGACGACAGCCGACAGCTACCTCAAGAGCGGCCCGTTCAAGCGGGCGTTGGTCATCGGTTCCGAGGCCTTTTCGCGCATTCTCGACTGGCAGGACCGCTCGACCTGCGTGCTTTTCGGCGACGGCGCCGGCGCCGTGGTGGTCGAAGCGCAGAAGTTGAATGGGGCGCTCAGCGACCGCGGCATCCTCGCCACCAGCCTCAGATCCGATGGACGCTACCGGGACAAGCTCTATGTCGATGGCGGCCCATCCTCCACCGGGACGGTCGGCCATGTACGCATGGACGGTCCGGAGGTATTCCGCCATGCAGTGACAAAGATCAGTGAGGTCATCGACTCGACCTTGACGCAGGCAGGCTACAAAGTCGCCGATGTCGACTGGTTTGTGCCGCATCAGGCGAACAAGCGCATCTTGGACGGTGCCGCAAGGAAACTTGGCCTGGATCCGGAAAAAATCATTGTCACGGTCGATAAACATGCAAATACATCGGCCGCTTCAATTCCGCTGGCTTTGAACCAGGGGAAGATGGACGGCCGAATCAAGACCGGCGACCTGGTCCTGCTGGAGGCCATGGGTGGGGGCTTTACCTGGGGAGCCGTTTTGCTCCGGTGGTAGAGCCAAAAAACTGGAGTGCCGCGCGAAAGCCACACCTTCGAGGAAAATGTTGCAATATCAGCATTTTGATCGCGGGACAGATTGACCGCCTCGCATTCGCTCGATTAGCATCTTGAATAGTCCCGCGACTGGGGGAGCGTACGCATATGAGCGGGAAGACACTGACACGCGCCGATCTGGCGGAAGCTGTGTTTCAGAAGGTCGGTCTGCCGCGCAACGAATCCGCGGAGATCGTCGAGATGATCCTGCGCGAGATCGTGGTGAGTCTCGAGCGGGGCGACACCGTAAAGTTGTCCTCGTTCGGATCGTTCGGCATCCGCGACAAGGGGCAGCGCGTCGGACGCAACCCAAAGACGGGTCAGGAAGTTCCCATCACGCCGCGCCGCGTGTTGGTGTTTCGCGCCAGTAACATCATGAAACAGCGCATCAACGACGCACTCTCCCGGAGAAAGGCGGCCGAATAGATTTGCCGGCGTAGTGTGAACGCCAGGG
>JAWOJH010000096.1:0-6057 GCA_046481725.1 Methyloceanibacter sp.
GTGGCGGGCGCCATTTCTGCCGTTCTGCAGCTTGCCTATTGCATCTCTTTCGCGGCCCTGATCTTCACCGGCGACCTTGCCGGCGGCTTTGCAATGGGCCTTTCGGGTCTGATCATGGGCGTGGTGGTCACCTGCGTGATCATCGCCGTGACCTCGACCTTCGCGCCGGTCGTCGGCGGCCCCGATTCTCCCGCGGTCGCGGTGATGAGCGTCTTGGCGGCATCGATCGCCGCCGGGCTTGCCGCCAAGGGCGCGAGCAATGAGCAGATCATCATCAATGTTCTGGTGGCGTTGTCGGTCAGCACGCTGCTGACCGGTGTTCTGCTTTATGGCGTCGGTGCGCTCCGGCTCGGGCAGTGGCTTCGCTTCATTCCTTATCCGGTGATCGGCGGGTTTCTCGCCGCTTCCGGGTTTCTCCTCATCACCGGCGGCATGGAGGTGGTGACCCAGACCGAGCTGTCGCTGTCGCCGGCGAGCTGGGGGCCGTTCTTCTCATCTCTCTATGCGCCGCAAATCGTGGTCGGCGCGCTGTTCGCGATCGCCATTCCGCTGCTCGCCCGATGGATCCCAGCCTTTCTGTCGCTGCCGGTGGCGTTCTTCGCCTTCCTCGCCGTGCTGAACGGCACGCTGTTCGGCGTGGTCGGCGACGAGTCGATTCGGAGCGCCTGGTTCTTGCCCAGTCTCGGCGAGCTGACGCTTTGGTGGCCCGCGAACTATGTGTTCGGCAATCAGGTCGATTGGGGCGTGCTCGCCCTGAGCGCCGCGGAGATCGGCTCATTCTGCGGGGTGATGGCGATCGCCCTGTTGCTCGATGTATCGAGCCTGGAAGTGGCCCGGCAGAAGACGGCGGACCTCGATCAGGAATTCCGCTCCAACGGCGTCGCCAATCTGCTGGCCTCGGCGCTCGGCGGCTTCGGCGGCTCGCTGTCGATGAACGGCTGCGTGCTGTTGGACGAATCGGGCGCCACCACACGCTGGGCCGGCGCGATTATCGGGCTGGTCTGCGCCATCGTCCTGTTCTCCGGGGTCGATGTCGGCAGCGTCGTGCCGAAGGCCATTCTTGGCGGGATGCTCGCCTATCTCGGCGCCGTGATCTTGATCGAGCTGTGGGAAGCGCCGGCGCAGAGTTCCTGGATGGAATGGGCGCTGACCGGGTTGATGACCCTGGTCATCATCAATTTCGGCTACTTCATGGGCGTGATGGTCGGCGTGATTGGCGCCTGCCTGATGTTTGCCGTGAACTACAGTCGTATCGGCGTAATCCGGCGCCATCTGACGCGTCAGGAATTCTCCAGCAATGTCGAGCGCTCGCCGGAACAGTCCCGCCTGCTGCGCGAGGAAGGCAAGCGCGTGCATGTCTTCTGGCTTTCGGGGTTCATCTTTTTCGGTTCCTCGAACGGCCTGTTCGAACGCATCAAGCGGGCGATCGAGGCGCAAGGCGACAAGCCGGTGGGTTATGTCGTGCTGGATTTCAGCGCGGTTCCGGGCCTCGATACCTCGGCCGTCCTCAGTCTCGTCAAGCTTCGCAATTTCTGTGAAGAGAACGATGTGACCCTCGGCTTCTCGGGTTTGAGCGAGAGCATGCGGGTGAGCTTCGAGCGAGCGGGGTTCTTCGGCGCGGCGCGGCCGCATCAGGTGTTCGGCAGCCGCAACGAAGCGATCGAGTGGTGCGAGGACATGCTGCTCATGCATCACGAGGTCGGCGCAGCCTCGACGCATAGCTTCGAGAGCTGGCTGGAGGCAGAACTCGGCGGCAAAGTCGATTTCGCCCGCATCGTTTCCCACATGCAGCGCCAGGAGCTGTCGATCGGCGAATTCCTGTTCCATCAAGGGGAGCCCTCGGATTCGGTCGTGCTTCAGGCTTCGGGGTCCGTCGCCATCACGATCATCGACGAGCATGGCCGCCCGATCCGTCTGCGGCGCATGCTCGGGCACACGATCGTGGGCGAGATGGGGTTCTTCCGCGGCGTGCCGCGCGCGGCGAGCGTGATCGCCGAGGGGCCGACCGTGGTCTACCGGCTCACGCGCGAGGCCTTCGACAAGATGCAGAGCGAGGACCCGGTCGCCGCGGCGGCGTTCCACAAGCTCATCATCAGGCTGTTGTCGGATCGGCTCGAATTCGCCAATCGCGAGATTTCGGCGCTGCTCTAGGCGGCCAAGGCGATCAGCGCGGCGACGATGGCGAGATAGGTCAGGCCGTGCACCAACTGGTCGGTGCCGAGCGCATACCAGAAGCCGCGATCCTGCGGCGTCCAGCCGTTCTTGCGGGTGATCCGCTCCTTCAGCCAGTCGATGTGATAGTGCAGGAGAAATTCGCCAATCGCGATGACAGCGGCGATCAGCAGCGAGCCAGGCAGCAGCACCAGATAGACCAGCGGCGTGAGCGCGATGTGAATGCCGGCATGGATGATGCCGCCCGGGTGCCCGTATTTGCCCTTGTTCAAGTACTGATAGGCGGACTGCAGGTAGAAATCGGCTACTGCATGTTTGAACATCAAGACCGCGACCGCGGCGAGGGCGAGGAGAGCGATTTCCGGCATCGGCCTATTTCGACAAGGCCTCGGCCGTGCCGTCCCAATGGGGCGGGGGAGGGTTGATCCGGAACTGGGCGATGCGCTCGCGATAGAGGGCATAGAGTCCGTCGAGGCGCGCGCCGTTGATCTGCTGGCATTCACGGCTGAGCACGTCGGCCGCATCCCAGTCCTTGGCGCGGAAGCGCGCGAGGAACGCCTGATGGCGCTCGGTCAGCGCGATGAAGTCCTTGGAGCCTTTCATGGCGCTGTCTCCGAGCAAGGCGAAAGCCCGCGTGGCTTCGGTCTTGCCCTTCACCTTCAACAGGTCGAGTTCGAGAAAGGCGAAGTCGGGTGCGCGCAGGGTGGTGGATTCGCCGACCACGGTGCCGACGTCGTAGGTCTTGCACTGGCCTTCCAGGCGCGACGCAACATTGACGTTGTCGCCGATCACCGAGTAGTCGAAGCGCGTTTCCGAGCCGAGATTGCCGACGCAACAAACGCCGGTATTAAGTCCGATGCCGAGTTGCACCGGCTTGTAGGGCCTGCCCTTTGCGTCGGCCTCCTCGCGCCAGCGCTCGTTCAGACTCTCCATCTCCCGCATCATCCGCAGCGCCGCATTGCAGGCATGGACGGGATGGGCATCGTCGTCGAGCGGAGCGTTCCAGAAGGCCATCACGGCGTCGCCCATGAATTTGTCGATGGTGCCCTGCTCGTCGAGGATGATGTTGCTCAAGGGGGTGAACAGAGAGTTTAGGAAGCGGGTGAGTTCCTCCGCGTCAAGCCCCTCGGAAATGCCGGTGAAGCCGCGCACGTCGCTGAACAGCAGCGTCATGTCGCGCGTTTCGCCTCCGAGCTTCAGCCGCGTGGGGTCTCCGGCCAGGCGCTCGACCAGCGCCGGCGCCATATAGTGCGAGAAGGCGTTGCGCACCCGATTCCGCTCGCGTTCGGTGCGCAGAAACACGAACAGCGTGCCGGCGAGATAGATGGCGGCCAGCGCCATTGCCGGATAAATCGGATCGACCAGCCAGCCGAAGACGTCGAAGGCATACCAGGAGACCCCGATCACGGCAGCGATCGCCACGGCGCCGAGTGCGGCGCTGCCGAGCGCGCCCATCCGATAGATCAGAACCGCGATCAGCATGCCGAGCACGAGGATGTAAAGCAGTTCGGCGGCGGTGGCGAAGTCGGGCCGCTGCAAATATGTATCTTGCAGGATCTGCTCGATGGCCTGGGCGTGCAGCGACACACCCGGCACCGAGGGATCGAGCGGCGTGGCGCGCAAGTCGAGCAGGCCGGCCGCGCTGGTGCCGATCAGCAAGATGCGGCCGTCGATCTCGTCAGCGCTGATCTCGCCATTGAGCACTTTCCAGGCCGGGTAATAGCGTTCGGGGGTTTCGGCGGTGAACCTGACCCACATCTGGCCATGGGCCTCGGTCGGAACTTCGAAGTCGCCGACCTTGATGGCGACTATGCCGGTCTTTTCGCCGAAGGCCCTTTCGCCGCTCGCGCCGGAGGACTTCACGACATAGGTCGAAGCGCCTTGCGCAAGCCGCAGCATCTCGCCAGCAAAGGAGGGATAGAGCGTATCCCCCACCCTGACGATCATCGGCATGCGGCGGATGATCTGATCGTTCTCAGGAATCCAATTGAGCGAACCGTTCCCGCTGGACGCAGCCTGGAATTGCTCCAGGCTGACCGCGGCGCCGGGATAGTAGGGCGCGAACAGTTTGGGGTCGTCGCCGCCATGGGCGAATCCCGCTTTGGACACTGGAATGGATTTCGCTTGCGGAGAGGCAATGAAGCCGAGCACGACGGGGGAACCGGCGATCGACTCGGAAAAAACCTCATCGTTGGAGGGAAGCTTCTCGAGTTCTTCCTTCAATCCGGCCAGGGTCTCGGATCGCGGCCAGTAGCGTAGAGCATTGGCGGGCGACATGCGGTCGGGTTCGGGAAACACCATATCGAAACCGATTGCCGCCGCGCCGCCCGCGGCGAGCTTGTCGACGAGTTCGGCGAGCACCGTGCGAGGCCACGGCCATTGGCCGATACGCTTGAGCGATTCCTCGTCGATATCGACGATGCGCACGGGGAGCGAGGCGTCGAATTCGCGCGGGCTCAAGCGCTGGTAAGAGTCGAATACGAGCGCTCGCAGCCGGGCGACCGGGCTTGGGTCCCAGACGCGCAAGGAAAGCGCGGCCAAGATGACCGCCCCCACGATGAGGGCATAAAGCAGACGCGGACCCATCCCGAAGCTTGACTTTGCCTTCTGGAGAATGCGCCGAACCGGCGCAAGGTGTCAGACCCTAGCCAATGGCGCTGGCCCACTCCAGCCCCATGTTTTGAGGCCGACTTCCGAGCGGTGCGGCGCCGATCCTAGGTTCACACCGATTTGTTTTGCACCGTCAGATTTGCCGGGGGAGGCTTTAGTAAGTCAAGATTACCCGCTTTTTGCCGCGGGTCGATATTCCCGGCCTGGCGCTAGGGTTTATAATCGCGGTCGCGGGCGTGTTGGTGAAAGTGCTTCAGGCGTGATTGGCATGAGGATAAACTTCACGGGAAAGGCAATGCAGAGCCGAGCGCAGTTCATGCGTCTTCCGATCCTGGCGGCGGTGGCCGTGGCAGTTCTCGCGCTGTCTGGCAGCAGCACGGAAGCGGCCAGAATGTGGTTGCCGAAGGCGGAAAATCCGTATTGCGACATCACTACCTATCGCGTGCGCGAATTGCCGGAGCAGGCAATGTCACTGCTCGACTCCAACGGCAAACCAGCGATCTTGGTCAGTGGCTTGGTGCTGATCGAGAAGCCGTCTTATGGCGAGTTCCTGATGGCGCATGAATGCTGCCATCACCGTCTTGGCCATGTCCGGCGTTACCGCGAAGGCCTCGGCCATGTCGGGCCGCAACCCTTCTTCTATATCGCGCCGGCATTGCGTCAGATGGAACTCGATGCCGATTGCTGCGCCGTCAAGATGCTGAGGCAGGAGCAGCGCCCCGACAGCATCGTGTCGGCGCGTGATGCGATGCTGACGTTCGGTAGCGCACCGACCGGCGCTTACTATCCGACGGGCGTCGAGCGGGCCGAGAATATGCGGAGATGCGCCGCCGAGGAGTGAGGCGGCGCGGCGGTTTGTCAGGGAAGTTTAATGTTCTGGCCGCTGGCGCATCTTTCCCTTCATCGCCATATTTCCGCGAGTTGGCCCGGGCAGAACGCGCCCGGCCGTCCTGGCCTCGTGCTAGGCTGAAACCCAGGATCCTCGATGCGCCAGTCTGAGATGGCAAAGACATTAAGGGGCTCGGCCCTGACAATTGCCCGCATCGCCGTTTGCGCCGGCCTGGCCGGCGGGCTCGTTGCCGCGGCCGCGAATGATGCCACCGCTGCCGGCGGAACGGTCCTCCGGGTCTGCGCCGATCCCGGCAACATGCCGTTCTCAAATGCGGAGGGCGACGGCTTCGAGAACAAACTCGCCGAGCTGATTGCCGAGAAGCTCGACTCCAAGCTGGAATATGCTTGGTTTTCCGAGTCCTCAGGCTATGTGCCCAATACGAT
>JAWOJH010000196.1:0-14504 GCA_046481725.1 Methyloceanibacter sp.
ACAGCACGTGCAACAGATCGATATTGCTGCCTTTGATCGAGATGATCAGCACCCCAAGCGCGAGCGACACCAGATAGAAGGCGGCGAGCGAGGCATCCTCGCGCAGTATAGTCGAGCGGGCGACGAGCCCGGCCGCCAGCGCCACCGCCAGTCCCGCGGCGAAGCCGCCGAGGCTCATGGCGAACAGCGACAGTCCCGCCAGCAGATAGGCGATCGCCGCGCCCGGCAGGATGGCGTGGCTCATGGCATCGCCCATCAGGCTCATGCGCCGCAGCATCAGGAACACCCCGATCGGCGGCGCGCCGAGCGACAGCGCCAGGCACCCCACCAGCGCCCGGCGCATGAAGGCGAATTCGAGAAACGGACCGATGATGGCGTCGATCATGCCGGCCGCCGCTCGCGCTCGCTCTCGTCGCGCTCGCACACTTCCGCGTGCGCGTCGAACGCTTCGATCAGCTGTCGCGACCGCGTCAGATTGGCGGGCGTGAGCACCTTCCGGGTCTCGCCCCAGGCCACCACCTCGCGCGCCAGCAGCAAGGTCGACGGGAAATGCGCGCGCACCTGCTCGATCTCGTGCAGCGCGGCCAGCACGGTGCGGCCTTCCGCGTGCCAGGACAGGATCAACTCGATCAGGTCGGCGACGGTCTTGTTGTCGACCGCACGGAACGGCTCGTCGAGCAGGATCAGCGAAGCGTCCTGCAAGATCAGCCGCGCGAACAGCACGCGCTGGAACTGGCCGCCCGATAGCGCTCCCACCGCGCGGTCGCAGAGATCCTGCAGCCCGACTCTGGCCAGCGCCCGGAGCACACGCGCGTTGCGCTTGGCGTCGAGCCCGCGCCAGGCGCCGATCTCGCGCCACAGCCCCATGGCGGCGCAATCGAACACCGAGATGGGAAACAGCCGGTCGATCTCGATCTGCTGCGGTAGATAGGCGATGTCGGATTTCTTCAGCCCGTCGCGCTCCAGGCTGCCGCCGAGCGGCTTGAGCTCGCCCATGATGCCCTTGAGCAAAGTGGACTTGCCCGCGCCGTTCGGGCCGACAATAGCGAGCAGATCGCCGCGCGGCACCTCGCCGCTAATATGATGCACGGCGGGATGCCGGTCGTAGCCAAGCGTCAGGTTGCGAAAGGTGATCGCTGGCGCGGAGGGGGCGCTCATCGCAAGGCCCAAAGCACCGCGGTCCATAGCAGCGCCGCCGCTACGGCAACCATCAAGAGCCGCGCCGGGACCGACAAACGCAACAGCGACAGGCCGCTCCCCGCCATCTCCGCGGCGCTCGCCGTCATGTCCGCTTTCATCGCCGGCAGCTCAGACGCGGTGCCGACCAGCGTCACATGCCGATGAAGCTCTCCCCGCCGCTCCACGCGCATCTCGATGTCCCTTGTTTGGCGCGGGCTAGGCCGCCCGGCAGGCTTCGCACAGGCCGGAGATCTCGAGTGTCACCTGTTCCGGCGCGATCTCATCCGGCGCCAACCCGAGCAGCGCCGACTGGTCGCCGGCGGAAAGCGGAATCTCGACCACCTTCCCGCATTGCCGGCAGATGGCGAAGGCGTACCGCCCGTCGCAAGCGCCGTGGTCGCAAGCGATGAAGGCCGAGCGCGATTGCAGCCGGTGCACCATGCCCTTCTGCATCAGCTCGTTCAGCGCCCGATAGACGGTCGGTGGATGCGAGATGCCGGTGGTCCGAACCCGGTCGAGGATGGCGTAGGCGCTCATCGGCTCCTTAGCCTCGCGCAGGCAGGACAGGATCTCGCTTTGATTGCGCGAGAGCTTGCGCGGCTGATGCGGGTGAGCGGCGTTCATGCTAGCTGATATAACATAACACGCCTCGGGTCCGTCAAGCAGTCCGTCCGCGAACCGACAGAGTATTGGCGGGAACCGGCGGGCGCGGCGGCCGGTTTAGCCTAAAACAAGTGCCGCTTCCCTGGCCTGCCGCCGGGGCGCAGGATGAGGATAACGCCCGATGTTTCGCAGTTTTGCCGTCAGTCTTTTGCTTGCAGGCTTCGCCGCCGCTCCCACGCTTGCCGCCGAGGAGGCGGCCGGCGGCGCGACCCCGCTGGAAACCGCGCGCCAAGCCGAGAAGGGGAGCCTGAAAAGCCCCTATCAGGACTTCGAGAGCGTGGCCGCCGAGGGTCGGAAGGTCTATCTCTCCGCCGGTTGCAATGGCTGTCACGGCATGGGAGGCGGCGGCATGGGTCCGCCCTTGACCAACCAGGTTTGGGTCTACGGCAAGGACGACGACACCTTGTTCCGCCTGATTGCGCTGGGCTCCGACGAATTGCAGAAGCAGGGCTATAGCCGCAAGGGATCGGAGAACGTGGTCGGCCCGATGCCCCCCTTCGGCGAGATCGTCAAATCGGATGACGATATGTGGAAGATCATCGCCTTCATTAGGTCGGTGAACCCCGCCTCGGCCGAAGGCGCCTCCACCCCCTCCCAATAGGCAATCCGTCGTCGCTCGCCGGTAGGAGGACTTGATCCGCGCCGGATTCGGGCGTGCAATGGCCCATGCCGCATCGCGTCGAGATCGTCGAGGGCGACCTCACGCAGTTCGCCGTCGACGCTATCGTCAATGCCGCCAATCAGACCTTGCTTGGCGGGGGCGGTGTCGACGGCGCCATCCATCGCGCCGCGGGGCCGGCCTTGCGCGAGGCTTGCGCCAAGCTCGGCGGCTGCGATACCGGCGCGGCGAAGATCACCCCTGGCTTCGATCTGCCGGCGCGCTTCGTCATCCATACCGTCGGCCCGGTCTGGGGTGGCGGCGAACGCGGCGAGGATCGGCTGCTCGCCGCCTGCTACCGCAACAGCCTCGCGCTGGCGCTGGAGCATGGCATCGCCTCCATCGCTTTTCCCGCCATCTCCACGGGGGCCTATCGGTTTCCGCCGGACCGCGCCGCGCGGATCGCGCTGCGCACCGTGCTCGCCGCGCTGCCAGACGCGCCATCCCTCGAACGCGTGGTGTTCTGCTGTTTCGGCGTCGAATCGCGCCGGCATCATGCGGCGGCCTTCACGGCCTTGACGAGCGCATAATCCACCGCGGCGAAGCCCCTGCTAGGCGGCAGCTTCAAACGGGGTTAGTCTTGCTGCTCGAAGCTGTGAGTCGCGCCTGAGGGGCCGAGGGACGCGAAATGCCAGACCTCGATCCGCTTCTCCTGTCGCGCATCCAGTTCGCCTTCACGGTGTCGTTCCACATCATCTTCCCGTCCTTCACCATCGGGCTCGCCGCCTGGCTGCTGGTGCTGGAGGCGCTCTATCTCCGGACCGGCAAGCCGATCTACATGGAGATTTCCCGGCACTGGACTAAGATCTTCGCCGTCTCCTTCGGCATGGGCGTGGTCTCCGGTGTCGTGCTCTCCTACGAGTTCGGCACCAATTGGAGCGAGCTGTCGCGCCGGGGCGGCAACGTGATCGGCCCGCTTATGTCCTACGAGGTACTGACCGCCTTCTTCCTCGAGGCCGGCTTCCTCGGCATCATGCTGTTTGGCCGCGGCCGGGTGCCGAAAGGCGTGCATTTCTTCGCCACCGCCATGGTGGCGCTCGGCACGGTGATCTCGGCGTTCTGGATCCTCTCGGCCAACAGCTTCATGCAGACCCCGGCCGGCCACCGCATCGCCGAGGACGGCGTGCTGCATGTCGTGGATTGGTGGCAGGTGATCTTCAACCCGTCTTTCCCCTATCGTTTCACCCACATGCTGGCGGCCGCCTATCTCACCACCGCGCTGGTCGTGGCCGGTATCGGCGCCTGGTACATCTTGCAGCAGCGGAGCGTGCCGCATGGCAAGATTATGCTCGGCATGGCCTTGTGCATTCTGCTCTGGCTCGCGCCGCTTCAGCTCTTCATCGGCGATCTGCACGGGCTGAACACGCGCGAGCACCAGCCCGCCAAGGTGGCGGCGATCGAGGCGCATTGGGAGACGCAGCGCCGCGCGCCGCTCATTCTGTTCGCCATCCCCGATCCGAAGCAGGAGAAGAACCATTACGAGGTCGCCATCCCTGCGCTCGGCAGCCTGATCCTCGGCCACGCTTGGGACGCCGAGATCCAGGGCCTCAAGGCCTTCCCGCCCGAGGACCGGCCCAATCCTATCATCCCGTTCTTCGCCTTTCGCATCATGGTCGGCATCGGCATGATCATGATCGCCGTCGGCATCGGCGGCGCGGCGCTGTGGCTGATGGGACGGCTATGGACCACCCGCTGGTTCCTCCAAGGGCTCGTCTGGGTCGCGCCGCTCGGCTTTCTCGCCGTGCTGTCCGGCTGGTTCGTCACCGAGGTCGGGCGCCAGCCATGGACCGTCTATGGCGTGCTGCGCACCGCCGACGCGGTCTCGCCCGTGGCCGGCGGCAGCGTGATGTTCTCGCTCGTGCTTTTCGTGCTGGTCTATGGCGTCGTGTTCGGCGCCGGACTCTATTACATCTTGAAGCTGATCAAGCGCGGGCCTGAAGAGACCCCGCCGGTTCCGGAGGCAGACGAGGCCGACCTCTCGCGCCGGCCCATGGCAGCGGCAGGACATCCATGACCGAGACAGCCACCCAGATGACGGAATATCTGCCGGTGATCTTGCCGTTGGTCTGGGCGGCGATCCTGGCCTTCGCCGTGTTCCTTTATGTGCTGCTCGGCGGCTACGATCTCGGGCTCGGCGTGCTGTTTCCGCTGGCGCCCTCCGACAAGGATCGCGACGCGATGATGGCGTCGGTCGCACCCTTCTGGGACGGCAACGAGACCTGGCTCGTGCTCGGCGGCGGCGGATTGCTCGCGGCCTTTCCGCTCGCCTATGCCGTCATGCTGCCCGCACTCTATATCCCCATCATTTTGATGCTGATGGGACTGATCCTGCGCGGCGTGGCCTTCGAGTTCCGCCTCAAGTCAGGGCGCCACCGGTGGGCCTGGGATCTCGCCTTCAGCGGCGGATCGGTTATGGCCGCGCTGATGCAAGGCGTCACGATCGGCGCCTTCATCCAGGGCTTCGCCGTGACCGACAATCAATTCTCAGGCGGTGCCTTCGACTGGTTCACGCCCTTCTCGGTGCTGACCGCCGCGGCGGTGCTGTCGGGCTATGTGCTGCTGTCGGCCGGCTGGCTGATCATGAAGGCCGACGAGGCCTTGCGCGAGTGGGCCTATGGCATCGCCTATACAGCGCTGGTCGCGGTCGCCACCTTCATCGTCATCTTCAGTATCTGGACGCCATTCCTGCGTCCGGACATCGCCGCGCGCTGGTTCAGCCCGGCCAACATGGTGATGTTCAGCCCGGTACCGCTGATCACCGTGGCCGCTGTGGTGGGACTATGGAGAGCGCTCGACCGGCGGCATCGCTACACGCCCTTCCTGCTCAGCACGGTGCTGTTCCTGCTCTGCTACACCGGACTGGCGGTGAGCCTGTTCCCCTTCATCATCCCGCCGGACATCACCATCTGGCAGGCCGCGGCCGCGCCGGAAAGTCAGCTCTTCATGCTCTACGGCGCCATTCCGATCCTGCCGATCATCCTCGGCTACACGGCCTATTCCTACTACGTGCTGTGGGACGCGCCGGAACACGACGCGTATCATTGAGCCACTTCAGACCTCCCCTTGATGAGGAGGCATGATTCCAATTCAAATCTTCACCACTTGCCGCTCAGGTCGTTCTGCGCAAGACGCCGCTTCAGCAGGCTGATCTTGCCGTAGGCCTGCTCGATGCGCAGCCGCGAGATACGTCCGTCGCGCACCGCTTCCGCGACGATCGCATGCAGCTTCGCGCCGAGTTCGGGATCGCGAAAATTCACGTTGGAGAAGATGAGGAGATCGGTGCCGGCGTTGATCGCCTTGATCACCCGGTCATCGAGCTCATAGTCCTTGACCGCGCCCATTTCCAAATCGTCGCTCATCACCACGCCGTCGAAGCCGATCTCGCCTTTCGACCGGAGCGCTTTCACCGCGCGGCCAGAGAGCGAAGCGGGCAGCTTCGCCCCGTCGCTGAATCGCGGATGATAGAGATGCCCAAGCATCACCCCGTCGAGCAGTCCTTCCTTGGCCAGCGCGCGATATGGCTCGAGTTCGATCTCCTGCCAGGTCTCGCTGACATCGGCGAGCGCCTTGTGGCTGTCCACCTTGCTCGAGCCATGTCCCGGAAAATGCTTGGCGACGGTGGCGATGCCGGCCTCGCGATGCGCGGTGATGAACGCACGCGCCCGCGCGGTCACCGTGCTTGGATCGGCGCCGAAACTCCGGTTGCGCGCCCCGATCACCGGATTGGCGGGATTGGTGTTGAGATCGACCACCGGTCCGAAATTGAGATTGATCCCGGCCTGCGCCAATTGCTCCGCCATGCTCGCGTAGAGCCGGACCGCACTCTCCTCGGAGGCGAAGCTCGGATTCTGCCCAACGCTGTGCGCCGACGGAAAATAAATATGCCCATTCCGCCGCGTCAGCCGCTGCACCTTGCCGCCTTCCTGATCGACCGCGATCAGCGGGATCGGGGAAGGCTTGGCCTCGCGAAACAACGCCGTCAGCGCGCGCAGCCGGTCCGGCGAGCCGATATTCTCGGGATACAGGATGACGCCGCCGACAATTCCCTTGGCCAGTTGGTCGCGCACCGCAACGACGCCGGCGTCGCGCTCCGAACTGCCGAGAAAGCCGACCATGATCATTTGCCCGATCATGGCGTCGAGCCGCTCGTCCGCGCCGCGCGGCGTCTCGGCCTCGTCGCCGCCAGCGCGCAACGTGGCGGATGGCATGGCCAGCATCAGGAGGGTGGCAAGCAGGACTCTGATCATGCCTGCGAGGCGCACCAAAAACCGGGCCGCGTCAAGTGCGGCCGCCTATCGCCCTTCGGAAACCGCCGTTTCGGAGGCCGGCTGGACCGCCGCCGCACCATTCGCAGGCTCGCCGAGCGCACCCGCGGCGTCGAGGATCCCCGCGCCGACCGCCTCCTTGTCCAGAGCCTCTCCCGGCTGGCGCGCGCTCGACGACAGGATCTCGCGCACTTTGCTTGCGCTTATTTCCGCGTCGCGCCCGATCAGCAGCGCCACCACGCCAGAGACATGCGCCGCCGCCATCGACGTGCCCGAGGAGAGCGCATAGCTGCCCTTCAGTCCCGGGGCGACGATGTCGACGCCGGGTGCGGCGATGAACACGTAGTCGCCGCGATTGGCCTTGCCGTAGAGCTTGTCCCTCTCGTCGGTGGCGGTGACCGCGATCACGTCCGGATAGGCGGCAGGATAGACCGGCGGCGCCTCCGGTCCGTCATTGCCCGCCGCGGCGACGACGATCACGCCTTTCGCGGCAAGCGCTTCGATGGCGCGTTCGAGCAGCGGATCCATCGGCCCGGCGAAGCTCATATTCATGATTCTGGCACCGGCCTCGTTGGCCCAATCGATGCCCTTCAACAGCTGCAACGAGGTGGACTGCGCCGACTTGGTTTTGCCGCCGCTGAAGGCGCGCACGCTGAGCAGCTTCGCCTCCGGCGCGACACCGGTCAGCTGCGCCCGCGCGGCGAGAATGCCGGCAATCTCGGTGCCATGCGGCTCGGGCGCGGCCACGCCGCTGCCCACCGCGTCGAACTTGCCGGCGATGGCGCCAGCGAGCTCAGGATGCGCATCGTCGATCGCCGTGTCGATCACCGCGATCATCACGCCTTGGCCGCGCGCCAGCCGGTGGGCCTCTTCGAGCCTGATCGTCTCGCCGGCATATTGCGGCGCGCCCTTCGGCAGCCCCGCCTTCTTGCTGACGGTGTAATCGTAATTCGGCTGCGCCAGTTCGACATCAGGATCGGCGCCGAGCGCGGCCAACAGCGCCTCCAAGGACTGCCCTTGCCGCAGCCTGAGCCGCACGATCACCCCATCGAGCAGCGGCAGCGGCACGCGCGGCTCCGCGGTGACATTATGCTCGGCCGCTAGGCGCGCGGCGACTTCGTCTGCCTTCGCCGCCTCGACCAGCACGAGGATCTCCCGCGGGCGATGCGGCCGGTCCGCCGTCAGCGCGGCGATCGCAGGCGGGATCGCCGCCGGCGGCAGTGCCTTGGCTTTCGCCTTGGGTGGGTCCTTCGGCGGCAAGGTCTTGCCCGGCGCTGTCTTGCCTGGTCCGGTCTCGGTCACCTGCACGCAGCTCTTGCCCTTGCGCACCTGGCCCTCGGGGCAGGCCTTGCCGCCCGGCTTGGCGATCTCGATACAGTCGGGCCATTTGCCGCTCGTGCCTTTGGGACAGCGCTTGATCTCCGGCGCGCGGCAATTGGACCATCTGCCAATCAAGCCCTTATCGGCGCAGCTCGCGGTCGCCTTCGGCTTGCATTTGGGCCATTTGCCGGTGGTGTTGGCCGGACACTTCTTGGCCTCGACCTTGGTGCAGTCCGGCCAAGTGCCCACCGTGCCCTTCGGACATTTCCGGCCAGTGGTCGGCGGCACCAAGCTCGGCCCGGTCGGCTTGAGGCTCGGCCCGGACGGTTTGCTGGTTCCCAACGGCACGCGGCTCGAACCGTACGGCAGGGTCTGCGCGGTGACGGCCGAAGCCGCCGCGATCAAACCGATCAAGAATAACAAGAGCCGCATCGTTGCTTCACCGTCCGGGCAGAACGATCGTCACCACCCCCGATTGCTGTAAAAGCTCGATCGCCGCCGCGCGGCCTTCCTCGCCGCGATCCGGCAGGCGCAGGCGATAGAGTCCGGCCTTCGGACCGTCGGCCACCACCGCATCGATTTCCTTCAGCACTGCGGAGATCTGGCCCATCGTCGCCTGTTCGGAGAATCCGACCAGAAGCTCGATCCGCTCGCCCGCAACCTCGTTGCCGGACGCGGTCTGATAGGCCGGCTCCCCGGCCCGCTGCATCACCAGCACGCCGATCGCCGCCGCCTGGAGCATCAGCACCAACGCCGCTGCTGCCGCCACCAGGCCAAGCTGCGGCGGCGCGAGGTTCGCGATCCAGTCCGCGAACCGCTCCGAGGCTTGCGCGAAGAAAGACTGGCGGCGGGGCGCGGCCGCGGCAACGCTCGCGCGCAACCGGGCGAGCGCATCGGGACCCGGCCCGGCAATCGCCCGATTGCCGGCGACCGCCGCATCCGCTTCCTCGCGGGCGAGCGCCAGATGCGCGCGGACTTCCGGATGCGCCTCCATGTAGCGATCGACCCTGGCGTGGGATTTCGCATCGAGCCTGCCCGCGACATACCAGGGCAACAGCGCCTCGATCTCGTCGCGCTCGCTCAGCTTCTCCTGGGCTTCAGTCATTACGGCCATCCTCTGTCGATGCCGCGCGCCAAAAGCAGCTCGGACAATTTCTTCCTGGCGTAGAACATACGGGTCTTCACCGTGCTCTCCGGGATGCCGAGAATCTCGGCGACCTCCGCCACTGACTGCTCCTGGTAGTAGACCAGATCGATGATGGTCCGGTGATCGGCGGTGAGGTCTTCCATGCAGGCGCGGATCTTCGCGCTCTTGTCGTGCTTCTGCGCGGCGATGTCGGGCGTATCATCTTCGGCCACGAGATTCTTCGACGCTTCGTCGGCGACGCCCAGCACCTCGGTCCGCTTGCGCAAGGTGCTGATTGCCTTGTTATGCGCGATCGACAGCATCCAGGTCATCGGTTCCGAACGTCCCTCATAGCGGGCTGCGTTTTGCCAGACACTCAAGAACACTTCGTTCAACAGCTCCTCGGCGACAGCTTGGTTTTTCACCACGCGCATCAGGAAGCGGAAGACGCGGGTTTGCGCGCGAGCGAATAACCGCTCCAACGCCTTGGCGTCGCCGCCCGCGATTGCCTTCAACAGGGCTCGCTCTTCGGCATGCGATTGCATTGGCGTCACTGCCGCTTGCGAAACCTTGGACGCCACGCCCCGTCGAAAGGTTCAAAGGGCCGGCGGCATTTATCGGAAAACTTTGCCAGATCGGACGGCAAAAGAACAGGCAAGCACGGCTCGGATTTGCGCCGGGATAACGCGGCAGCTCCGCGCCGGATGGAAATCCTTATTGTAAATCAGATAGTTGGCAACATACTGCAGCCCTTTGAACCGGAACCGGCCCGGGCGCGACCAATGCGGGAAGGGCAGCCATGCCCGCGTCGAGCCACAGGAGACCGCCATGTCGAATACCGCCCGCCCGCTTCGCCACAAGCGTATAATCGCCACCGAGACGATGCCTTCGCCGCTTACGTCCCCGTCCGGGCGAGGTGAGACCATGGACAACTCCGCGCACCTTCCGGCTCGGCACTGGGCCGTGCATTGGCTTTGCGCCGCATTTCTGGCTTTCGTCTCGATCGTCCTCTTCGTCGCCGCTGCGTTCGCGCAAGACACCTCGGTGATGCGGCGCGGCGATGCGGCGGTCACCGCCTTTTCCGGCACCAAACAGATCGGCGAAGTGCCGGCCGGCCTGCATTCGGTCGATGTGACCTTCATCAATATCAACGGCTCGACGCTTCAAGTCTTCGACCTGACGTCGCTCGGCGGGGCGCCCGAGGCCCAGCTTGCCAACGCTCCCGTGAAGTTCCGGGTCACAGCAGGCGAGATCGGTCAGGTGTTCCCCATCGCCCTCGATGGAATTCCGGGCGCCGCGAGCGACGCGACCAACATCTATCTTGGGGCGACCTCCGCCTTCGGCCTTCAGATCGTGCTGCCCGATTCCGACGGCGACGGACGTCCGGAGCGTGTGAAGACCGGTCATCCAGACGCGGTATGGATGCCTGGCCAGTTCGGCCTGGAAAAGGGCGGTGGCCCGGGCAGCATATGGAAAGTGGATGGCAACACAGGCGCCGTGTCGCTCTTTGCCACGGTCCCCGGCAATAGCGGCCCCGGCCTCGGCGATGTCGTGTTCGATCCCGCCACAGGCCAGTTCTTCGTTTCCGATCTCGATACCGGCCTCATTCATCGCCTCGATTCAACCGGTGCACCGCTTGATACGTTCGACCATGGTCAGGCCGGGCGGAGCGCGGCGGGACTCCCAGCCATAGCCGACAACGGTGCGAGGGCTGACATAAAAAGCCCGACCTTCGACAGTGAGAATTCCGCGACCTGGGGTTTCACTCAGCCAGAACGCCGCGTATGGGGTCTTGGCCTGCGCGCGGGCCGGCTCTATTACGCGGTTGCCGATGGCCCCTCGATCTGGTCGGTCTCCATCCAACTCGACGGCACGTTCGGAACCGATCCGCGGCTCGAGGTGGAAGTCTCCGGCACGCCCGCCGGTCACCCGATCTCTGACATTGCCTTCGACAGCGCCGATTACATGTACATCGCCCAGCGCGGCGGGATCAAAGGCAGCTACGACTACACTGTCTTTGCCGACTCGAAGCAGTCCGTGGTGTGGCGCTTCAAGCGTGAAATTCCGGACGATCCAGCGACGCCCGGCATCTGGGTTCCAATCCCCGACGAATATGCGATCGGCTTCCCACCCGACTATCGCAACACGTCGGGCGGCATCGCGCTCGGCTACGGGTACGACCCGGCGGGCGCCATGCGGCAAGGCGCGTGCGACCTGTTTGTCTGGTCGACGGGCGACTCCTTGCGCGACAATGCCGAATACGCGGCGCAACTGGCGGCCGGCGGAGCGGCGATCATTCATGGTCTGCAAGGCAACGATCGCTCCCTGATCCGGCCCGACAACGAGCCGCCCTTCGCCGCTTACTTCATCGATTATGACGGAAAGTTCGACCAGCCTCAGAACCAGGGGCACGCCGGCGACGTGGAGATCTGGCAGCCCTGCGATCCGAAGGCCGAGTTCGGCTTCTACGCTCCCACGCCCTATCTGCCGCCCGACTATGCGCTACCGCCTGGATACCTGCCGCCAACGGGCTTCCCGCCGGACGAGTTGCCCCCGGACTGGATCCCGCCGGTGGGTTGGCCGGAGCTAGACTTCAATCTTCGCCTCGACAAGGAAGCTATTCCGGGGGCGTGCGTCCCGGGCGGTCTCGGATTCATCTGCGACTACGTGGTGCGCGTGACGAACATGGGCCCGGACCCTTATGTCGGCCTGATCGTCGTCAACGACAAACTGCCCGCGGCTCCGGCCGGCGCGGTGATGACCTTCGCCAACATTCCGCCCTGGCTCTGCTTCGAGATTTCGCCGACCGAGCACCAATGCAATTTTGGCCCCGCGGTGCTCCTGCCCGGCGATAGCGTCGACCTTTTCGTGAGCGTCGACCTCCCCGTGGCCGCCCCCGTCTGTCACCTCGACAACCTGGCCCACATCGTCTGGCCGGGAGGGTTCGGCGACGCCAATCCCGACGACGACTTCGACTGGGCGACCGCCGCTATCCCGGCTGCCCACTGCCCGCCGCCCGTCGGCGAGAAGACCAACTTGGAGATCGAGAAACTGCCTTGGCAGCCCGTCTGCACGGCCAAGTTCGCTCACTTCGAATGCGATTATGTCGTGGTCGTGCGCAACACCGGACCGGGAACCTATAACGGCACCATCAAGATCGAGGAGACCGTTCCGGCCGGTACGACCGCCACGTTCTTCGCGGGGCCGGACTGGACCTGCGCCGCGGCTGCACCTTACAGCTGCGAGCACGACCCCGTTGTCCTCGCTCTCAACGAGACCCGGTTCTTCGGCGTGCGCTTGGAAGTGCCGAAGAACCTCGCGGCACCGCTCGCCTGCGAAGCCACCAACAAGGTGAAGATCGTCGAGGCGGCTGGCGGCACGGATCAGAACACCGATCCGACCGACGACGAGGCCGAAGCCACGATGATCCTTCCGGGCAAAATCGCCGACTGCCCCGGCCTGCCACCCTTGAGCAACCTCAAGATTTGGAAGACCGGGCCGGCTGAAAAATGTCCCCTCTCCGGTGGCAACTGGATGTGCGAGTTCAAGATCAAAGTGTGGAACTTTGGCGCCGCTTACACGAGCGCGATCGCGATCGCCGATGCCCTGCCTTTTGGCACGCCGCCTGGCGCCACGGTTTCGTTCACGGCGCCGGCCGGATGGAATTGCGGTGGGCCGGTGCTGTTCCCGAATCTTTACGGCTGCACCAACGCCAATCCCAACTTTGCCCCCGGGGAGAGTGCCGAGATCGTTGCGACGGTCAAGGTCCCGGTTGGGCCCGTGCCGAAATGCGAGGTCACGAACAATGTGCTGATCACCCAGGCGCCCGGCGGAACCCTGATCAACTCCTTCGCCGGAGACGACATGAGCTCCGCCACCGCCGTGTTCTCACCCGTCTTCCCGCTGGACGGCAGCCCGGCCATCTGTGTCGCGCCCGCCATGGGTGAGCCCGAGCCCCCACTCGCGCCGCCACAAGGGAAGCAGACCAACCTCACCATCACGAAGACGGCTGGTTCAAGTGAGGCGACGGCAACCGGACAGAACACGGCGTTCACCATCACGGTCACCAATGAGGGGCCGGGCGTCTTCGAAGGCCCGATCGTGGTCCGCGATACGCTGTTCGACGGTGAGACTGTCGAGCCGACGAACGGAAGTTGGTCGGCGCCGTGGGTCTGCGAAGGTCAAGCGGCCGTGGGCCACCCCGAACAGGGCATCTGCTCGCACCCGGCGATCGAGCTCGATCCGGGCAAGAGCGTCGTCCTTACGCTCAAGATCGAGGCGCCGAACAGCTTCGTTGCGCCGTCCGGCTCACAGGTGAAGTGCGGCTACGAGAACAAGGTCGAGATAATGAAACCTGCCGCCGGCAGTCCGCAGAACACCGACGCGGGCGACGACACGGCAACGGCCGACGCCAAGTTCGCGCCGTTCGAGAAGCACGGGCAGAAATTCTGCGAGCCGGAGCTTATCGCGCCGCCGGCGGCCTGCCCGCAAGGCTGGACCTCAACGCCGGTGCCCGGGAAATGCTGCCCGGCAGGCAGCGCCTGGGACGGCGCGCAGTGCAAGCGTGACGTGACTCCACCCGAGGTGCCGCCGGAGACCACGCCGGAGACCAAGCCTGAGACTTGCATCCCCGGTCCGAACGAGATCCGGAATGCCCAAGGCAAATGCGTGTGCAAGTCCGGCTTCGAGCGCGACACGCGCGGCAATTGCATCAAGCCGCAAATTACTCCGGAAGCTTGTGTGCCCGGGCCGAACGAGGTCCGCAATGCCCAAGGCAAGTGCGTGTGCAAGTCCGGCTTCGAGCGAGACACGCGCGGCAATTGCGTCAAGCCGGTCCCGCTATGCGTCCCCGGCAAGAACGAGATCCGCAACGATAAAGGCCAGTGCGTGTGCAAGTCCGGCTTCCAGCGCGACAAGCGCGGCAATTGCGTCGCCCCACCCAGCCCGGCCGAAGAATGCCGCAAGAAGGGCTGGGTCTGGAACGACAAGCGCAAATCTTGTTCAGCCCCGCCCAACCCGGCCGAGGAATGCAAGAAGAAGGGCTGGGTGTGGAACGACAAGCGCAAGACCTGCACCGCCCCGCTCAAGCCGCTGGACACGCCGGTCAAACCCATCAAGCCCGAGCTCAAGCCCCTCGACCCCGGGGTGCTCTGCAAGGCAAAGGGCTGGGTCTGGGACGGCAAACGCTGCCTAAAGCCCGCGTCGAGCACCGTCCCGCGCTAGACTAGTGGATCGACTCTAACTTTTGCTTCCCCTGTTGGACAGCGGTGACGATGCGGTTGGGGTTTGGGCG
>JAWOJH010000199.1:0-28922 GCA_046481725.1 Methyloceanibacter sp.
CTTCACGCTTGTGGGCGACCCCCGCTTCGTCGAGCCCGGTGCCATGGCCAGCGAATCGCGCCCCGCCGCCGCCGAACAGTGCCGCGGCGACCGCAGAAGCCGCTGTGGTATTGCCGATGCCCATCTCGCCGAGCACGAGCAGGTGCGCCTCGGGCGAGACCGCGTCATAACCGGACGACACGGCGTCGAGAAATTCCGCCTCCGTCATCGCCGCGGCTTGGGTAAAGTCGGCGGTGGGGTGATCGAGATCGAGCGCGACCACCCGCAGCTCGGCATTGGCGGCGCGGGCGAGCTGATTGATGGCGGCGCCCCCTTGCGCGAAATTCGCCACCATCTGCGCCGTCACCTCCGCCGGATAGGCGGAAATGCCTTGCGCCACCACGCCATGATTGCCGGCGAACACCAGAATTTCGACATTGGCCAGTCGCGGCGGGGTCTTGCCCTGCCAGAAGCCGAGCCAGGCCACCGCCTCCTCCAATCGGCCGAGGCTGCGCGCCGGCTTGGTCAGCATGGCCTCGCGCCGCGCGACCGAAGCGGCAGACTCGGCGTGGCCGCCGGGGAGATCGAGGCAGGCGGCGCGCAATGCGTCGAGGGAAGCGAAACGCGTCATTTCAGGGTAGAGTTTAGCGAGTTCACGCTTGAGAGGAGCGATCGGAATGGAGGGGGAACTATCGGCCAAGGCCCTTAGCACGGAGCTCAGGACCGGCCTAGCCTTCTTGACCCGGCTGAAGCTGACGCCGCCGGCGCCAATCGCGGGCGCTGAGGTGGCGCGGGCGAGCTGGACCTTCCCCGTGATCGGCGCCGGGATCGGTCTCCTCGGCGCGATCGTCTACTGGCTCGCGCACGGGCTCGGCCTCGATCCGCTGCTCGGCGGCACGCTTGCCGTGGCGGCGACCATGCTCGTCACCGGCGCTCTGCATGAAGACGGGCTGGCCGACACGGCGGACGGCTTCGGCGGCGGCCAGACGGCGGCGCGCAAGCTCGAGATCATGCGCGACAGCTCCATCGGCGCCTATGGCGCCGCGGCGCTGATCCTGTCCTTCCTGCTCCGAGCCGGCGCGATCGCCAGCATCGCCGAGCCGGGACTGGTGGCGCTGGCGCTGATCGCGGCCCATGCCGGTGCCCGGGCGACCTTGCCGATCTTCATGCGCCGGGTGCCGCGCGCGCGGGAAGATGGACTGTCGGCGCAGGCGGGCGCGCCGCTACAGCAAAGCGCGGCCATCGCCGTGGCGATCGGCGCCGCCCTGCTGTGGCTGTGCCTGGGTTTCGGCGGGGCGCTGGTCACCTTGATCCTGCTGGTGGCCGCGCTCGCGCTCGCGGGCTGGCTGGCGACCAATCAGATCGGCGGCCAGACCGGAGACGTGCTCGGCGCGGTCGAACAGGCAAGCGAGGTCCTGATCCTGCTCGTCGCCGCGTCGCGGTTCTAGCGATCGATGCCGCAAGGCTATGGTCACCATCTCCGCTAACCCGGCGGAAAGGACGGCCGGGCTATTGCGTTAGTCGTCCGGAGCGGGGTGTAATGACCCAAGGAGCCAGATTCATGCGTATTGCCATTGGTCTTGCCGTCCTCGCCGGCGCCTTTTTCTGCGTGGAGGGCGCGCGGGCGGCCCCGCCAGCGCTGGGCGATCACGCCGCGCTGAGCCGGGACCTGAGCGTTACGGCGGTGGAAGAGGTCGGCCGCCGGGCGCGCGCCAAGCGCTATACCAGGCGCAATGACTGGACCTATCGCCCCTATTGGCGGCCCTACCAGTATCGCTACTGGAAGTTCTACTACCCGTATGGCGGCCCGCTGTTCTAGGCCCTCGCGACCCTGGAATACACCATTAGAGGGTAACAGGCCGCGCCGAGCTTGTGGCAGAGTGCGCGCGTGACGAACCCTCCCGATCCATCCTTGGCCGCCCGGGCCATTGAGCTTGCCAGCGCGGGCCTGGCCCGCCCCGGCGCGCCGGCCGCCCTGCCGGAGCGCCTGCTGGTGGTCGATGCCGAGCGCCAGATCGCGATCTGGCTCCAATCCGGGCAGGCGGTTTCGACCTGGCCGGTTTCGACCGCGCGGGCCGGGATCGGCGGCGAGGACGGTTCCTATCGCACACCGCCGGGCTGGCATCGGATCAAGGCGCGGATCGGCGAGACCGCGCCGCCTGGCACCGTGTTCGTGTCGCGCGAACCGACCGGCGAGACTTGGCACGGCGAGGCGCGCGACGCGGACCTGATCCTCACCCGCATCCTGACGCTCGAGGGTTTGGAGGACGGCGTCAATCGCGGCGCGGGCCGCGACAGCCTGGCGCGCTACATCTATTTGCACGGCACCAATCACGAGACGCTGATCGGGCGGCCGGTCTCGCATGGCTGCGTGCGGCTCGCCAACGATGCCGTGTGCGAGTTGTTCGCCCTGATGCGCGAGGACGACACCGTATTCGTCGCGGCGCCGGAGACGCCCGCCATCCCCGACCCGGGCGGCCCCGGCCGGTTTCACTATGCCGGGCTCGGCGGCTCGGGCATGAGCGCGCTGGCCCAGTTCCAGGCGATGACCGGCGGCAAAGTGAGCGGCAGCGACCGCGCCTTCGATCACGGCGAGCGCGGCACTTTGCGCGCGCAACTGGAGCGGCTCGGCATCGCCGTGCTGCCGCAGGACGGTAGCGGGCTCGCCGCCGATTGCGCCGCGCTGGTGGTATCCACCGCGGTGGAAGAGACGGTGCCAGACGTCGTCGCGGCGCGGAAGCTCTCTATCCCCGTCGTGCATCGCTCCGAACTGCTGGCGCATTTCGTCGCCCGCTATCGCTCGATCGCGGTCACCGGAACCAGCGGCAAGTCGACGGTGGCGGCGATGATCTTCGCGATCCTGCACGGCGCGGGGCGTGAGCCGTCGATCATCACCGGCGGAGATCTGCCGGAGCTGATGGCGCAAGGCCTGCCCGGCAATGCCATGGCAGGCCGCTCGGACCTACTGGTGGTCGAGGCCGACGAGAGCGACGGCAGCCTGGTGCGTTACGCACCGGCGATCGGCATGATCCTCAATCTCCAGCGCGACCACAAGGAAATGACGGAAGTGGCGGCGATGTTCGCCACCTTGCGGGCCCGCGCACGCGAAACTTTGGTGGTGGGCGACGCCGAGAATCTCGATCAGTTCGCCGGCGGCGCGCTGCGCTTCGGCTCGAGCGAACGGGCCAGCACCAGAGGCGAGGATGTCCAGCTTGGCCCGGATGGAAGCCGGTTCCGCGTCGAGGGCGCCCAATTCGAGCTGCCGGTGCCGGGCGCGCATAACGTCTCGAACGCGCTGGCGGCGATCGCCACTTGCCGCGCCCTCGGCGTGGGGCTCGACGAGATGGCGGCGCCGCTGGCCGCTTTCAGCGGCATCGGGAGACGGTTCCAGACCATCGGCAAGGCGCGCGGCGTCGAGGTGATCGACGATTTCGCCCACAACGCCGAGAAGATCGCCGCGGCGATCAGGACGGCGAAGCTTCGCGCCCAGCGGGTGCTGGCGATCTATCAGCCGCACGGCTATGGGCCGACCCGCTTCCTGCGCCGCGATTTCGTCGCCACCTTCGCCCGCGAGCTCGGGCCGGAAGACCGGCTGTTCATGCTCGAAGTGTTCTATGCCGGCGGCACCGCCACGCGCGATTTTTCGGCCGCCGACATCGTCGCCGAGATCGCAGGCCTCGGCACCGGGGCCGCGTTCGCGCCGTCGCGCGACTGGCTGGCGGCGCGAATAGCCGCGGTGGCGCGGCCGGGCGACCTGGTGCTGGTGATGGGCGCGCGCGATCCTTCGCTGAGCGAGTTCGCCCGCGCAATCCTCGCCGCCATCGCCGCGGCGGAGGCCGCCGCGCCGGCGGAATAGCCGTCGATGTTTAGTTGCCGAACAGGCCCGGCAGATACGGGCCGCGCACGCCGCTCGAGGCGCTGCGGCGCTGCTGCCGCGGCGCGGGAACCGGCGCCGTCACGTTGTCGATCTGGTGCAGCTCGGACTTGCCGAACAAGGCCTGCGCCATCTTGGCGTCGAGGCTATAGACATCGGCATAGGTCTGGAGCCGGCCGATCCCGTCATAGGCCAGGGTGAAATAGGTGAGATGCACCGGCACCGGCCGGCTCAGCATCACGCCGCTATTGTTGCCCTTGGCCAGCATGGCGTTGACCTGGTCGGCCGACCAGCCCTTGTCCTCGGCGAGCAGCAGCGCGGCGAGCCGGTCGGGCTGGTGCAGACGAATGCAGCCATGGCTCAAGGTGCGCACCGTCTCCTTGAACAGCTCGCGCTGCACCGTGTCGTGCATGTAGATCGCGTGCCGGTTGGGGAAGTTGAATTTGAGCGTGCCGAGCACGTTGGTCGGCCCCGGCGCCTGGGTGAAGGTGTAAGCGTGGATATTGGCGCGCGTCCAATCGATGGTGGCGGCGTCGATGGGCTTGCCCCGGAAGCTTACGGTGAGCCGGTTCTCGCGCAGCACGGAAGTGTCGGCAGCGCCGCGCACGGTCTGACGCAGGCGCGGATGCAGGTCCTCATTCTTGATCGTCTCCGGCACCACCCATTGCGGATTGAACACGATCGAGCGCATTTCCGAGGAGAAGATCGGCGTGGCGTATTTCACCTGCCCGACAATCGCCTTCTCGATGTAGATCGACTTGCCGTCCTTCATCACCCGCGTGGTGAAGGCGGGCACATTGTTCCAGACATGGTAGCGGCCGAGATCGAGCGGCATCCAGCGCCAGCGCTCCATGTTGACGACGATACGCTGCACCTGACCGTCGGCGGCAGGCTTACGCCCGCGCGCTTTGGCTTCGGCGAGCGCTTTGGCGAGGTGTTGGCGCAGACGCTCGAACTGGTCGTGCTTGGGATGGAGCGACACGAGATAGGCGCCCGGGTCCGATGACGCGGCGACGTCGCGCAAGACCTCCTTGGGATCGAGCAGATTGGACTTCTGGTCGAACAGCTTGGAGATGCGCGATGGCGACACCCGGCCGCCTCTGGCGAAGCGCGCATATTTCAGCGCGGCAAGCGCCAGCTTGATCTCGTCGACGGCTTGCGCCTCGGTGGTGGAGGGCAGATCCGAGGCGGGCGGCAGGTCGAAGGCCTCGGCCGGCAGTCCCCAATCCGCCGCCTTCTGAATCTCGGCGATCAGCTCTTGCGCCTTGCTGTTGAAGCCGACGGTGGTGATCCAGAGCGGTGGGCCGGAATGCGTGGCGTAGAACGCCTCGAGCGCGGCCAGATCGTCGGCGGCCGCCCCCTTGCGCAGCGCCTCGACTTTGAGCTTGAGCCTGATCTCGGCGACAATCGGATGCGCCGGGGGAGGTTCCGGCGCGGCGGCTATAGCAGCGTCCTCGCCGTCCGGCGCGACACTCTCCGCCGGCGTCTCCGCGCGGTCGGCCAGCGCGGACTCGGTCTCGGTTTGGCTTGGCGCCGGGGTTGCGATCTCCCCAGGCTTGTCCACTTCAACGGGTTTGGCGGTTTCGGCGGACTGGTGCGCTGCCGAGGCGGCAGGCTCGGCGACAGCAGACGGCGTTTCGGCTTCCCCGGGCGGCGCGGCAGCGGCATCCAGGCCATCGGCGGGATCGCGGCCTTCCTCGCCCTCCGCCGCCGCGGCCGGTGATGCGGCAAGCTCGCCGCCGTCATCCGCGGGTGTGGCGAAGACATCATCGCCGGTGGCAGGCAAGGTGGCGGGGCTGAGCCGGTCCGACTCGCTTTGGGCCGGTTCCGGCAGATCGACGGCAGCGAGATCGGTGGTCCCGGCGCGCGCCAGCGGCGCTTCGGCCGAAGCCGTTCCCACGGTCAGAAGCAGGACCAGGGCCGTCGCGCCAACGGCCGCCCCCAAGGCTCGTCCGCTCATGTCGAAAACCCTCGTAGCGCTTTAAGGTTAGTCCCGCAGGCGGGCCGCGGCCACCCTCAATCGCCGCTTGCACACTATTCTTTGCCCGACCGTTGCCGAGAAGCCTCCATCCGCCGCGAGTCGCGGCGTGATGCGGGCGCGTCGGTGGAATGGGAATGGAGTGGTGCCGCAAGAGGGATTCGAACCCCCGACCCCATCATTACGAATGATGTGCTCTACCAGCTGAGCTATTGCGGCTTGGCGCCAGCGGCGCGGGGCGGGATAAACAGTGGCTCGCCCAGGGTGACTTAAGGCCATTGCGGGGCCGATGCAAGATTGGCCGGCGGGCGCAGCAAAGGCGCGAGGTCAGCGGATTTGCGCGGCGCGCAGGCGCTCGAGCGAGGTCGGGCTTTCGTCGGTCTCGGCCTGCGCCACGCCGGGATCGTCGGGGGGGCGCTCCGGCACGAAGATCGCAGGCTTTGGCTTCGGCTCGACGGGGGCGGGGCGCGGCTCGGGTTCGACTTCGGCCTTGGCCTGAACTTCCTTGGCCAGGATTACGTCGATCACGTCCTCCTGCCCCTCCGGCTTGAATTCCGCGCTCGGCGGCTCGGGGGCGACCACTTCCGGCGCCTCCGCCTCGGGCCGCTCCTCGATCAGCAGCGTGTCGTCGCCGCGGCCGATCGCATCGACCGGCGCCTTCCACTCGAAGGCATCGACCATGCCGGTGACCGGCGACACCGGCAGCCAGCGGTCGGAGACATAACCATCGGCGATCCAGGCCCGGTCGCGCGGCGCGCGCAACGCCCGCCCGAGCCATTCGCGCTCGCGTCCCTTGTCGCCAAACTCACCCAGTTCGATCCGCGCCATCAAGGTGCAGATTCGCGCCGAGGGCCGGTCCTCCAGATTGGGGGCAAGTGCCGCACGCGCCTCGGCCCAGTCATGCGCCTCGATCGCGGCGTTGGCGACGGCGATCCGGCCTTCGATGTCGCCTGGCGCGAGGCTCGCCAGATGCTTGACGCGTTTCAAGCGGTCGCGCGGCGCCTCGCCCGGCTTGGCGAAGGCATGGACCAGCGCCAGGTCCGGATGCGGCGACAATTTCCAGGTGCGCAAGATCACGCGCGACGCCTGGCGGGCTTCACCCTTGGAGGCGAGAATGCGCCCGGCGATCTCGGCGGCGGGAATGAGCGCCGGCGCGAGACGCAGGGCCTCGCTCGCCAAAGCCAGCGCCTTGTCGGGCTGTGCCGCTTCCATCTCGCGCGCTTCCGCGGTCAGCAGCACGGCGCGGCGGCGCTGCGCCGTATGCTGGTCCACATGACCGTTCTGGCGGGCAATGGCGAGCGTATCGAGCGCCCCTTCATAGTCGCCGTCGCGCGCCTGGATATCGAACAGGGCGGCAACGCCCCAGCCGAGCCGCGGGTCGCGCTGCACCGCTTGCTCGGCCAGCGCCCGCGCCGCGCCGATGTCGTTGCTGCGGCTCGCTTCGAGGAACAGACCGCGCAGGCCAAGCAGTTCGGTCTCGGGGCGGGCGAGCATCGCCTCGAAGGCACGCCGTGCCGCGGCGCGATCGCCTTTTAGCTGGGCAGCCTGCGCCCTGAGCAGCGCGGTCAGTGGCTCGCGCGGCAAAGTGCGGCCGGCGATGCCGGCATAGCGCTGGGCTTGGGCCCGGTCGCCGACCCCGATGGCCAGCAGACCGTGCGACAGCGCCTCGAATCCCTGCTGCTTGCGCCGCTCGCGCAGATGCGCGGAGATCGCGGCGGGCCGCGTCCACACATAACGGAACAGCGCCCAAAGCAACATCAAGGCGCCGGCGAGAGCGAGCACGGCCAGGGTCGCCACGAAGGCGGTGGTCTCGACCTGGTAGCCGAGCCATTGCACCGTGACGGTGCCGGGCCGGTCGGCGAGCCAGGCAAGCCCGATCGCCGCCGCGACCACGCCAAGGGTGAAGATGAGGATGCGGATCATGGGCCTTAAGGTTGCTGCGGCGCCTCTCCGCTCATCGACACGAGCAGAGTCCCTTCGAGCCGCGCCAGGATCGCATCGGCGCCGAGCCGCGCCCGCACCTGGCCGATCCACGCCGCGAAGGACTCGCGCGCCGGGCCCGAGAGGGTTTCCACCTGTTTCACCGCCGCCTCGAGGTCGCCTTTGTCGAGGGCGGCTTTCGCCCGCGCCAGCGTGGGGTCGGGTCCCTCTCCGACCGGGGCTTCGTCGATCCGCCTGATGGTCACGAGCCCCTGGGCGCTCGCCCACAAATTGGCAAGGAACGACTCGCCTTGCGGCGTCGCCGTGGCAGCCAGCGCATTGTCGCGCGCGATATCGAAACCGCGCACGAGTTCCGGCACGGTCGGAATGCCCTTCTCGGCGTGAGCGGGCAGGATGCCGAGATCGCCGAGGGCCGGCGCCAGCGCGCCGATCGTGTCGAGTTCGGCACCATAGGCACGCCCGTCCGTCACCGCGGCGCGGAGATTGGCGAAGGCGATCGCCACCGCCGCCGACTTCACCCCGGCAGCCTCCTTGCCGAGGGCGCCGACGAGTTCGGGCAAGGTCGCTTCGAGTTTGGCGATGCGGTCGGACAGCGCGTTGAGCTCCGGTCCGAGATCGCTATCGACGCCGAACTCGGCCTCCGCCAGCGCGCCGAGCTTGGCCTTGAGCGCGGCGATCTCGCTCTGCATTTCGCCGAGCGCCACGCTGGCGGTCTCGCCCTCGGCCCGGGCGGCGGCGATCTGCTCGTTGAGGCGCTGCTCGGCCTCGGCGATCTGCTGGCCGATGGCCGCCGTGGACGCGACCGAGCCGCCTTCCTCGGCGGTCTCGGCCATGGCCTTCAGCGAGGATTCGAGCTGGGCGATGCGGCCTTCGAGGGTGGCGATTTCGCCGGGCGCCTGGGTGCCGTCGCGCTCGATCGCGGCGAGGCGCTGCTCGAGCTGCGCGATGGTGTCGCCGCCGGTGGCGGGCGGGGCAGCTTCCAGCTCGGCAATGCGTTGTTCCAGATTGGCGACCGCTGCGGGCGGAACGGCCTCGCCGCCGGAATCGAGATGGTTCCAGGCGAGCGCCAGGGCGGCCACGCCGATGACGCCGCCGGCCAGGCCCGCGGCCAGATGCGTCATGAAGCCTTTCACTGCGGCGAAGGCCGGCCGCGGCGGCGCACCGTTCGCGTCACCGTCCGCGTCTGCCGTGCCGTCGGTGAGATGCGGCGGCTCCGCGGCGTCCGGTGGGGGCGTGGGGTCAGCCGGCGATTCGGGGTTTCCTTCGGCCTCGGGCGAGGGTTCGATCGAAACCTCGGTCGCGGTCCCTTCGATAGTGGGCGCCGGGCGCTTTGGCGCCGCCGCCTGATCCTGACTGCCAATGGGCTCCGCCATCGCGCCTTAACCTTACGTACCGACAGATTCGCTTCGTCTCACGAGGATGCCGCCCCGCTGTCCAGTAGCGCAAGGACATCTTCCTCGCGCGGACGCGCCGCCACGCGCGTTGCGAAGCCATGCCGGACGGCCTCATCTGCTACCGCTTTGGACAGGCAATAGCAAACCGGACGCCGGTCTTGCGTTAGCGGGCCCAAGGCGGCGTAAAGCGCCACAAAGGTGCGGGCGGTCCGCGGCGACATCAGAATGACGCCGTCGAACTGCCCCGCCTTCAGCCCGCGCGCCACTTCGGCGGGAAATTCGGAGGCGGGAACGGCCCGGTACAGCACGGCAAGGAGTACGCTAAAGCCTTCCTCCCCCAGCTCCGCCGCGAGGTCGAAGGCCAGATTTTCCCCGGCCAGATGCACGAGCGGCCCGTGCTCCGGCGCGAATTCCTCGGCGATCAGCGCGGCGAGATCCGCTCCGGTCCCGGGTCCGATGGTGACATCGGTGAAGCCGAGCGCCTGGGCTTCGAGCGCGGTGCCCTCGCCGACGGCGAACAAGGGAAGTTCGAGCGCCGTCTCGCGTTGCGGGTGGGAGGCGAGCGCACGCAGGGCATTGCGGCTGGTGGCGATCAGGGCCCTGGCGCCGTCGAGCGGCAGCTTCACGGCACCGGTGAACTCGATCCGCAGCAGCGGCGCCAGCACCGGCAGATGGCCGCGCGCGGCAAGCGCTTCGGCCTCGCGGCCGGCATCCGGCTCAGCCCTGGTGACGAGCAGGCGCATCAGACGAGCCTCGCCATGAAATCGGGTCCGGCACGCGCGAGCAATTCCTCGCCGGCGTCGGCGCCGAGCTGCCAGGCATGCCGCGCTTCGCCCTGCAACTCGATCGCGTACCATTCGCTCCCATCGGGGGCGAGGATAAGCCCGCGGAAGCGCAGCGTATCGCCGCCAAGCTCGGCAAGCCCGGCGATCGGCGTCTTGCAGGAGCCTTCGAGCCGGGCGAGGAAGGCGCGCTCGCAAGCGACCGCGGCAGCTGATGTCGGATCATTCAACGGCGCAAGTAGCGCGCGCGTGCGCGCATCGTCGTCGCGGCAGGTCACACCGATCGCGCCTTGCGCCACCGCCGGCAGCATCTCTTCGGTGGGCAGCACCGAGGCCGCGTGCGAGGCGAGGTCCAGCCGCTCGAGCCCGGCAAGGGCGAGCAACGTGGCGTCGGCCCGACCCTCGCCGAGCTTCTTCAAGCGGGTCTCGACATTGCCGCGGAAATCGACCACGCGCAGATCGGGACGGAGCCGCAAAACCTGCGCAGCGCGGCGCAACGACGAGGTGCCGACCACCGCACCTGCCGGGAGGTCGGCGAGCGAAGCAGCCTTATGACTGATGAAAGCGTCGCGCACATCCGCGCGCGGCAGCACCGCGGCGATACAAATTCCATCCGGCAGTTCGGTGGGAAGGTCCTTCATCGAATGCACCGCGAGATCGGCGTCGCCGCGCAGCAGCGCCTCGTCGATCTCCTTGGTGAACAGGCCCTTGCCGCCCAGATCGCGCAATGGCTGGTCGGTGATGCGGTCGCCGGAGGTGGTGATCACGTTCAGGCCGGCATCGCCTTCGCCGAGACCGCCCGCTTCGAGCAGGCGCGACCAGACATGCCGCGCCTGCCACAGCGCGAGCGGGCTGCCTCTGGTGCCAATCAGGAGCGGGCGTCCGGGCAATTGCTTCGGTGCTCCTTTCCCCCAATCGCGTCTCTTGTCATGCCCGGCCGAAGTGCCGGGCATCCACGAATTTCAGCCAAAAATCAAACACATGCATGGTCGGGACAGGCCCGGCCATGACAGGTTACTGGATTAATGAACCCCTTTCGGCAGTTCTTCAATCGAGGCTGTTACGGGCTATAGAAGGCGGCATGAACAAAAGCAAAGCCTTGACGGTGCTCGGCATCGAGACGAGCTGCGACGAGACCGCCGCGGCGGTGGTGCGACGTGGCGCCGACGGGCGCGGCGAGATTCTGTCGAGCGTGGTGCGCTCGCAGCTCGATCTGCATGCCGCCTATGGCGGCGTGGTGCCGGAGATCGCCGCCCGCGCCCATGTCGAGCTGCTCGACGCGGCGATCAAGCAGGCGCTGGCTGAGGCGGAGTTAAGCTTCGATGCTATCGATGCGGTCGCCGCGGCGGCGGGACCCGGTTTGGTCGGGGGATTGATCGTCGGCGTCACCACGGCCAAGGCGATCGCGCTCGGGCTCAAGTGCCCCTTCGTCGCGGTCAATCATCTGGAAGCGCATGCGCTCACCGCCGGGCTGACCGACAGCCTCGACTTTCCGTATTTGCTGCTGCTCGTCTCCGGCGGTCACACCCAGCTGCTCATCGTCGAGGATGTGGGTGTCTATCAACGGCTCGGTACCACGCTCGACGATGCGCTGGGCGAGGCCTTCGACAAGGCAGCCAAGCTGCTCGGGCTTCCCTATCCCGGCGGACCGGAAGTGGAGCGCGCGGCGCGAAGGGGCCGCGCAACGATCCCGCTGCCCCGGCCGATGCTCGGGCGGCCCGAACCGCATTTCTCGCTGGCCGGATTGAAGACCGCGCTCAGGCACGCGGCGCAGGCGCGCGCGCCGCTCGGCGCGCAGGACGTCGCCGATCTCTGCGCCAGCTTCCAGGAGGCGGTGGCGGAGATCCTGGCCGACCGCACGGCGCGCGCCTTCGACCTCTACCAGGAGCGGCTTGGACGTGAGGCCCAGAAAGCGCTGGTGGTGGCCGGCGGAGTCGCCGCCAATCAGCGGCTCAAGGCGGCGCTGGCGGCGGTCGCCGGCACGCATGGCTTTCGCTTGGTGGTGCCGCCGCCGGAACTTTGCACCGACAATGCGGCGATGATCGCCTGGGCCGGCGCCATGCGGCTCGTGCGCGGGCTGACTGACGATCTATCGGCGCCGGCGCGGGCGCGCTGGCCGCTCGACCCCGACGCGCCGCCCGCGCTCGGCGCCGGCGTCAAGGCCTGACCGTAACGTGGGCATCGGCACTTGCCGATGCCCACCGCGCTATTGATTATGCTGGTGGGCACGCTTCGATTTGCCCACTCTACATAGATCGGGGACGGGCATGGGATTGCAGTCGGTCGGCATCGTCGGCGCCGGCGCCTGGGGGACGGCGCTGGCCATCACCTCGCGGCGCGCAGGCCGCGATGTGCTGCTCTGGGCCTATGAGAAGGAGACTCTCGCCGACATCAACGAGCGGCACCGCAACGCGGTCTATCTGCCCGGCATCGATCTCGACCCGGCAATCGAGGCCACCGGACGGCTGAACGAAGCCGCGAATTGCGATCTGCTGCTGCTGGCGACTCCGGCGCAGCATGTGCGCGCGATCGCCGGCAAGCTTGCGCCCTATCTCAAGGAGCGTCAGCCCTTGGTGATCTGCGCGAAAGGCATCGAGCAATCGACCGGCAAGCTGATCTCGCAAGTCGTCGCCGAGATTGCGCCGCAGGTGCAGCTTGCCGTGCTGTCGGGGCCGAGCTTCGCTGCGGAAGTGGCGCGCGGCCTGCCCGCGGCGGTGACCCTTGCCAGCGCCGAGGAGGCACTCGGCCAGGAGCTTTCCTACGCGCTCAGCCAGGCACCGTTTCGCTGCTATTGGAGCGACGATGTGACCGGCGCCGAGATCGGCGGTGCGGTGAAGAATGTCTATGCCATCGCCGCGGGCATCGTCGCCGGCAAGAAGTTCGGCGCATCCGCACATGCGGCGCTGGTCACGCGCGGCTTCGCCGAGATGGTGCGGTTTGGCGCGGCGCTCGGCGCCCGGCCCGAGACGCTAACCGGGCTCTCCGGGCTTGGCGACCTGGTGCTGACCTGCGGCAGTCCGCAATCGCGAAACATGTCGCTCGGCACCGAACTCGGCAAAGGCAAGAGCCTCGAGGAGGCGCTGGGCAACCGGCCGACCGTGACCGAAGGCGTCTATACTGCGAGCGCGCTTAGCGAGATGGCCACGGCGCGCGGCATCGACATGCCGATCGCGCAGGCCGTGCAATCGGTGATCTCGGGCCGCGCGAGCGTGGACGAAGCGATCGAGGCGCTGCTCGCCCGCCCGCTCAGGGCAGAGATATAAAAGAGGGAACGCATGCTGTTCGCACTGATCTGCACCGACAAGCCCGAAGGTCTCTCCATTCGGCTCGAGAAGCGGCCCGAGCACGTCGCCTATCTCAAAAGTCTCGGCGATGCGCTCAAATTCGCCGGGCCGTTCCTCAAGGAGGACGGCAAGACGATGTGCGGCAGCCTGGTGGTGATCGAGGCGCCAACGGCCGACGCGGCGCGCGAGATCGCCGGCGGCGATCCCTTCGCCAAGGCCGGGCTATTCGAGACGGTCGAGATCAGGCCCTGGCTCTGGGTGTTGGGCAGGCCGGATGGGACATGAGCCATGGCCTATTGGCTGCTGAAATCGGAGCCGGAGACCTGGTCCTGGGACCAGCAGAAGCGTGAAGGCCGCAAGGGCGCCGAATGGGACGGCGTGCGCAATTTCCAGGCGCGCAACAATATGCGGGCGATGCGCAACGGCGATCTCGGCTTCTTCTATCATTCGGGCGAGGACAAAGCCGTGGTTGGCATCGTCAAGGTGGTGAAGGGAGCGCATCCCGACTCGACCGACCCCTCGGGACAGTGGGAATGCGTCGACGTCGCCGCGGTGACGGCCCTGCCCCGGCCTGTCACGTTGAGCGAGATCAAGGCCGCGCCAGCGCTCAAGGCCATGGTGCTGGTGCGAAATTCGCGGCTCTCGGTGCAACCGGTGACGGAAGCCGAGTGGCGCAAGGTCTGCACCATGGGCGGGCTCGCCGACCCCCCGCAAGCTTAGTGCCGGAAAGCGCAATCCTGGGGTAAAGTCGCACCATACGCTCGATCCAGGGAGGGGGCGCCATGAGCTTCTCAGGTGTGAACTATTTTGCCGTCGCCATCGCCGCCTTGGCGGGCTTCGGGCTCGGCGCGGTCTGGTATTTCATTCTGTCGCGCCCGTGGCAGCATGCGGTCGGCAAGAGCCAAGCCGAACTGAAGAAAGAGGGCGCGGCGCAGGCGCTGCCCTTCGTGATCTCGCTGGTCGCTCTGTTCGTCATGGCCTGGATGCTGGCCGGCATCATGGGTCATTTGGGACAGGTCTCGGTCAGGGGCGGGCTGATCAGCGGCTTTCTGATCTGGCTTGGCTTCGTCATCACCACGATGGGCGTGAATCACGCCTTCAGCGGCGCGCCGACCAAGCTGACCTTGATCGACGGCGGCTACTGGCTTGCCGTGCTCTTGATCCAAGGCGCGGTGATCGGCGCGTTCGCCCTTTAGGCGCCGGTCATTCTGACGTGCAATCAGTGCCAGCCACAATGGCGCATATTTTCGCGTAGGGAGGAGTAAGGCCGATGGCCGAGCACAAACAGTTCAAGGTGGAGACCGTCAAGGTTCCGAAGAAATGGAAAGAGCGGGCCTATATCGACAAGGATGAGTACGAGAAGCGCTACGAGAAGAGCGTCGAGAAGCCCGACAAGTTCTGGGGCAAAGAAGGCAAGCGGATCGACTGGATCAAGCCCTACACGATCGTCAAGAACGCATCCTTCGCCTATCCCGACGTGTCCATCAAATGGTTCGAGGACGGCACGCTCAACGTCTCCGCCAATTGCATCGACCGGCATCTGAAGAAGCGCGGCGACCAGACCGCGATCATCTGGGAACCGGACGATCCCAACGAAGCGGCGCGGCACATCACCTATCGCGAACTCCACGAGCAGGTCTGCCGGATCGCCAATGTGCTGAAGGCGCATGGCGTCAAGAAGGGCGACCGCGTCACGATTTACCTGCCGATGATCCCGGAGGCCGCCTATGCGATGCTGGCCTGCGCGCGGATCGGCGCGATCCATTCCGTGGTGTTCGGCGGCTTCTCGCCGGACGCGTTGGCCGGCCGGATCGAGGATTGCCAGTCGAAATTCCTGATCACCGCCGACGAAGGCCTGCGCGGCGGCCGCAAGGTGCCGCTCAAGCTGAATGCCGACAAGGCGATCGATAAGGTGGACGGGATCGACAGGGTGTTCGTGGTCAAGCGCACCGGCGGCGACGTGCCGTGGACGCCCGGACGCGATCTCTGGCTCGCCGACGAGATGGCCAAAGTGGACGCCGACTGCCCGCCGGAGGAGATGAACGCCGAGGACCCGCTGTTCATCCTCTACACCTCCGGGTCGACGGGAAAACCGAAAGGCGTGCTGCACACCTCAGGCGGCTATCTCGTGTTCGTCGCGGCCACGCATCAATATATTTTCGACTATCACGACGGCGACATCTATTGGTGCACCGCCGATGTCGGCTGGGTCACCGGTCACTCCTATATCGTCTATGGACCGCTCGCCAACGGCGCCACCACCTTGATGTTCGAGGGCGTGCCGAACTACCCGGACGCGTCGCGCTTCTGGGAGGTGGTCGCCAAGCACAAGGTCGACATCTTCTACACCGCGCCGACGGCAATCCGCGCGCTGATGGGGCTCGGCGACGATTTCGTGAAGAAGGCCAGCCGCAAATCGCTCAAGCTGCTCGGCACGGTGGGCGAGCCGATCAATCCGGAAGCCTGGGAGTGGTACTACCATGTGGTCGGCGACGGCCGCTGCCCCGTGGTCGATACGTGGTGGCAGACCGAGACCGGCGGTATTCTGATCACGCCGCTGCCCGGCGCGACCAAGCTCAAGCCGGGTTCGGCGACGCTCCCCTTCTTCGGCGTGCAGCCGGCGGTGGTCGATACCGAAGGCAACATTTTGGAAGGCGCGGCGGAAGGCAATCTCGTCATCCTCGACGCCTGGCCGGGGATGATGCGCACCGTCTATGGCGACCACAAGCGCTTCGTCGACACCTATTTCTCCACCTATAAGGGCAAATATTTCACCGGCGACGGCTGCCGCCGCGACGAGGACGGCTATTACTGGATCACCGGCAGGGTCGACGACGTGATCAATGTCGCCGGCCACCGCATGGGAACAGCGGAAGTCGAGTCGGCGCTGGTCGCGCATCCCAAAGTCGCGGAGGCGGCGGTGGTCGGCTATCCGCACGATGTCAAGGGTCAGGGCATCTATTGCTACGTGACCTTGATGGCGGGCGAGACCTGGACCGAGGAACTGAGAAAGGAGCTGCGCGACTGGGTGCGCAAGGAGATCGGGCCGATCGCCTCGCCCGACCTGATCCAGTTCGCGCCGGGCTTGCCCAAGACCCGGTCGGGCAAGATCATGCGGCGTATCCTGCGCAAGATCGCCGAGGACGATTTCGGAAATCTCGGCGACACCTCGACGCTCGCCGATCCTTCGGTGGTCACCGATCTGATCGAGCACCGGCAGAACCGGAAATCCGCTTAGAGGGACCGCTCCATGTCTTGGCTGAAGCGCATTCTGATCGGGCTCGGCATCGTCGTCGTGCTGCTGGTGGCGCTGGTGCTGGTGGCGGGAAATTTGGCGGTCGACGAGGACTCGGTTTCGCAGACCATGTCAATGACGGTGGGCGGCCGCACCGTCACCGTCGGCGGTCATTTCACGAGCATGACGCAGGAATCGTTCACCGACGGGGTCAAGGTCACGGTCGACGGCCACGAGATCGTGGTGAGCGACGGCCAGCTCTCGATCGACGGCAAGGCGCAAGACATCGCCCCCGGCCAGGACGTCGAGATCCTGCTCGGCAAGGACGGCGCGCTGGAGGTGAAGCTGGTGGCCTCAGCCGACGCTGCGCAATAGAGCGGCGTCGCTGCCGCTCAGCACCCGGGTGACCTGGGACAGCAGCACGGTCCAGGCGTCCTTGCCCTGGCGGCTAAGTCGCTTCTCCAGCGACCGCTCCAAAGCCCACATCCAGGCCTTCGACATCATGCGGTAGTCGCGCACCTTCATGCCGAGCTGACGCTGGCGCAGCCCCAAAAGTCTGATCACCGGCGTGAGGCAATCCTCGTGCTTGAGCGAGACGATGGTGAGCTTGACCCCAGCCATGAATTTGCGGCCCAGCACTTCGGGATCGCCGCCGAAGCGGTCGCGGAACGACGGGTCGAGCCGGTAGAGCTTGAGATAGAAGAGCTGGCCGACCAGGTCGAGAGCCGGCTCCATCGCCATGAAGCTTTCCCGGACCAGGCGCTTCTGCTCGGCGGTCAGCGCGATCGCGGCCCGGTCGCGCGGCTTGAGGCGGTTCGAGGCTTTGGGGGGACGAGCTTCGAGCGAGGCTGACATGGCGCGGCGACTCCGAATGACCGAATTTCGCCAAGCATGGGGGAACAGCTCTTGAGGAAGCGTTAAGGTAACCAGGAAGGAAACAATTTCCGCGCGTGCGGCGAAAAGCGGGCGAAATCCGCAGCAAGCGCAAGTCTTGTCGCGCCGCGCGCCGTCTCCATATTAAGCCTGACAAATCCGGGGCTTGGCCCCCCAAGCAGTTTGGAGGCCCTGTATGAGCTATCTTCGCACTGCCATCCTGCTCGCCGCGCTCACGGCGCTGTTCATGGGTGTCGGCTATCTGGTCGGCGGCCAAGCCGGCATGCTGATCGCGCTGCTCGTCGCCGGCGGCATGAACCTGTTCGCCTATTGGAACTCCGACAAGATGGTGCTGCGCATGTATGGTGCGCGCGAGGTGGGCGCGCGCCAGGCGCCCGAGCTTTACGAGATGACGCGGCAACTCGCCGCCAATGCTGGTCTGCCAATGCCGAAGGTCTATATCATGGACAATCCGCAGCCGAACGCGTTCGCCACCGGGCGCAACCCGCAGAACGCGGCGGTCGCGGTGACCACCGGTCTGATGCAGACTGTCGGCCGCGAGGAGCTTGCCGGCGTGGTGGCGCACGAGCTTGCGCATATCAAGAACCACGACACCTTGCTGATGACTATCACCGCCACGGTGGCCGGCGCGATCTCCATGCTCGCCAATTTCGGCCTCTATTTCGGCGCCGGCCGCAACGACAGCGGCCATATGGGCATCATCGGCATGCTCATGCTGGTGATCCTCGGCCCGCTCGCCGCGGCGCTGGTGCAGATGGCGATCAGCCGAACGCGCGAATACGAGGCGGACCGGCTCGGCGCCGAGATCGCCGGCCGCCCCCTCTGGCTCGCCTCGGCCCTACAGAAGATTTCGCATGTGGCGCAGCGCGTTCCCAACAGGCAGGCGGAGCGCAATCCCGCTTCGGCACCGCTGTTCATCGTCAACCCGCTGTCCGGCGCGCGGATGGACAATCTGTTCGCCACGCATCCGAATGTCGAGAACCGGGTCGCCCGGCTCGAGGCCATGGCGCGCGCCATGGGCGAGCATGGCACCCCGCCAAATGCCGGCACGGATGCTGGACCTTGGAGCGAGCGGCGCGCCGCCGGGCACGGCGGTCCGTGGGGCTAGACGAACGGCTCCTCACACTCACGTTCGACCAACCTCGCACCCGTCCCTCCCACGCGGGGAGACGGATGGAGGTCGCTTGGCGGAAGGGTGAGGGGTAACGTGGCAGCATGAGAATTTCCGCCAAAGAGGACAAAGCCAGGTCTTGGCCGCGCGAGGCGCAGGTCGGGCTGCCGGCGCGCCGTGCGGCGGTGGAGGTGCTGGCCGCGGTGCTCCAGAAGAAGCAGCCGCTCGACGACATTCTCGGCCGCTCGCTCGAGCGGGGCTTCATGTTCAATCTGCCGGCGCGCGACCGTGCGCTCACCCGCGCGATCGTCGCGGCAAGCCTGCGGCGCAAGGGTCAGCTCGATCATGTGCTCGGCACATTTCTCGAGCGGGGCATGCCGGAGAAATCCGGCACGCTCTACCCCATCCTGCTGTCGGCGGCAGCGCAGCTCATCTTTCTGGAGACGCCGCCGCATGCGGCGATCGATCTCGCGGTAACGCTCGCGCAATGCGATCCACGCGCCAAGCGCTATGCCAAGCTGGTCAATGCCGTGTTGCGCCGGGTAGCAAGCGACGGCCAGCGGATCGCCGCGCGGCTCGATGCGGCGCGGGTCAATACGCCCGACTGGCTGTGGGATCGCTGGGTGACGTATTGGGGCGAGGCACGGGCGCGCGAAATCGCCACCGCGCATCTGACCGAGCCGCCGCTCGATCTCACCGTGAAGAGCGATCCCGAACTTTGGGCTGAGCGCCTGTCAGGGCGCGTGCTGCCCGGCGGCACGGTGCGGCTCCTGCCGAAGGGACGCATCGACGCGCTTCCGGGCTTCGCCGAGGGTGCGTGGTGGGTACAGGACATCGCCGCGTCGCTGCCCGCACGGCTGATGGGCGATGTCGCGGGCAAGCGCGTCGCCGATCTCTGCGCCGCGCCCGGCGGCAAGACCGCGCAGCTCGCGCTGGCAGGTGCCTCGGTTACCGCGGTCGACAGCTCCAAGACGCGGCTGGCGCTGCTCGGAGAAAATCTGGCGCGACTCGGCTTGCAGGCGGAACTGGTGCAGGCCGACGCCACGGAGTGGCAGCCTGGAGAGCAGTTCGATGCCGTGCTGCTCGATGCGCCCTGCTCGTCGACCGGCACGATCCGCCGGCATCCGGACATCCCTTATACCAAGTCGCCGCAGGACCTCGCCTCGCTCGCCGGACTCCAGGGCCGGCTGCTAGACAATGCCGCCGGACTGGTGCGGCCCGGCGGGCGGCTGGTCTATTCGACCTGCTCGCTCGAACCGGAAGAGGGAGAGGCGCAAATCGCCGCTTTTCTGGTGCGCCAGGCCGGTTTTGGCGTCGACAAGATCGCGCCGGACGAGATCTTTGGCCAGGACGGCTGGATCGAACCTTCGGGCTGTCTCAGGACTTTTCCCTACGAATTCAAGCTCGAAGGCCCAGCCTGGAGCGGCATGGACGGCTTTTTTGCAACACGTATTACCCATTCCGGCTAAGCCTGGGGTCTATCGGGCTTGATCGGAAACCGCCGCCGCCCGACAATGCGGGCCTCAGGGTGCACGGGGAGGCCTTCGCGTCCGGGCGCGGTGCGAGGCGGCAGCTTGGAGACAAAGCAGCATGGCGGCTGATTCTCAGCCCTACGAGCGCGGCGGACGCGGTCCGGTCACGCGCCTCGGCGGACCCGGGGCGCTTCGCCGCTTCATGCTGTCGAGCATGGCGAGCATCTCCTATCCCGGCACAAGAGCCGAGCAATTGCTGCTCGCGCCGCAGGAGTTGCGGACCGCCGATCCAAGCTTCGCCACCGAGCTCTATAACGGTCATTTCGGCTTGGCCGGGCGCCTGGCCGAAGTGGAAGTCGAATCGCCGTTCGAGATCGCGCCGCCGTCGGAGGCCTGGGCCCGCGAACTTTACGGCTTCGGCTGGCTGCGGCATCTGCGCGCCGCCGACAGCGAATTGTCGCGCGAGCAGGCCAAGGCGCTGGTCAACGACTTCATCACGCTCAAACGCTCGATCCATTCGCTGGCCTGGCAGCCGGAGATCGTCGGCCGCCGCGTGATCTCCTGGCTTTCCAATTCGGTGTTGATCCTCGACTCGGGCGAGCCGGAAGCCTACGCCACCTTCCTCAAGGCGCTGACCTCGCATCTGCGCTATCTCTCGGCGAGCTATCGCAACGCTGAAGACGGCGTGCCGCGGCTGGTGGCGCTGATGGCGCTGATCTATGCCGGGCTTTGCATCGCCGAGCAGCAGGCGGTGGTCGATCGCTATTCGCGCCATTTCTGCAAGGAGCTCGACCGGCAGATCCTTCCCGATGGCGGCCATATCTCGCGCAACCCCGATGCGCTGGTCGAGCTTCTGCTCGATCTCTTGCCGCTGCGGCAATGTTTCGTGGCGCGCGACCGCGCTCCGCCCAAGGAGCTGACCGACGCGATCGACCGCATCATGCCGATGCTCCGCTTCTTCCGCCACGGCGACGGCACCTTGGCGCGCTTCAATGGCGCGGGGCCGACCCAGACCGACGCGCTCGCCACGGTGCTGGCCTATGACGATGTCGAGGGAACCCCGGTGCGCGCGGCGACCAATTCGGGCTATGTGCGGCTCGCCTGCGGGCCGACCGTGCTGATCTGCGATATCGGCCCGGCGCCCGCGCCGTCGCTGAGCAGCCAGGCGCATGCCGGTTTCCTTTCCTTCGAGCTGAGCTCGGCCGGCTGTCCGATCGTCGTCAATTGCGGCGCGCCATCGCTCGATCACGACGAGTGGCGCCCCTACTCCCGTTCGACGCCGGCGCATTCGACCCTGAGCTTCGAGGAGTCCTCCTCCGCCGATTTCACCGCCGCCGGGCCGAATGGCAGCTCCATCGCGCTCGACTCGCCGCTGGCCGGGCCGCTGAACGCGCAGGCCGCCTTCGCCGATCAAGGCGACAATCTCCGGATCAAAGGGTCGCATGACGGCTACATGCCGCATTTCGGCGTGAGCCACGCCCGGCAATTCCTGATCGCGCCGAACGGACTGTTGATCTCGAGCGAAGACAAGCTCACCGCGCCGGTGGGACTGAAGAGCCCGGACGGATCGATGATCGGCGGCGAATATGCCATCCGCTTTCACCTGCATCCGGCCGTGCGGGCGGAGCTTGCCGCGGACGGGGCGAGCGCGCTGCTCAAGCTCAAGACCGGCGAGACCTGGAGGATCAGTTCCAACGCGCCGGAGACCAGGATCGAGGAAAGCTTCTGCCTGGCCGATGCGCGCGGGCCGCAACCGGCGCAGCAGGTGGTGCTCGGCGGCATGATGGGCGAGGCCTTCGAGGTCCGCGTCGTGTGGAACATCGAGCGCGTCACCGAAGGCGGCGGCGGCGGCCAGCTGGTCGATCCGAACGAGACGGCGCCCGCGGCCGCGTAGAGCCTACCCGCATGGACCAAAGAAAGATTGCCCGCGCCCTCCTCTCGGTGAGCGACAAGACCGGCCTTGCCGAGTTCGCCCGCGCGCTTGCACGCCACGGCGTGGAGATCGTCTCGACCGGCGGCACCGCCAAGCTGCTGCGCGAAGCCGGCATCGACGTGATCGACGTCGCCGAGGTCACCGGCCTGCCGGAGATGATGGACGGGCGGGTGAAGACCCTGCACCCGAAGATCCATGGCGGGCTGCTGGCGGTGCGCGAGAACGAGGCGCATCTGAAGGCGCTGGCCGATCACGCCATCCATCCGATCGACCTGCTCGCCGCCAATCTTTATCCGTTCGAGCAGGCGGTTAAGACCGGCGCCGATTTCGCGACCTCGATCGAGAATATCGACATCGGCGGCCCGGCGATGATCCGCGCCGCGGCGAAGAATCACGACGCGGTAACGGTGGTGGTCGATCCGGCGGACTATGCAGCGGTGATCGAAGAGCTGGACGCAAATGACGGCGCCACCACGCTCGAGCTGCGCAAGGTGCTCGCCGCGCGCGCCTATGCCCGCACCGCGCAATATGACGCGGCGATCGGCGCCTGGTTCTCGGGCGAGCTCGGCGAGACGGCGCCCCGCGCGCTGGCGATCGCCGGCACCCTCGCCGATAAGCTGCGCTACGGCGAGAACCCGCATCAATGGGCCGCGTTCTACCGCACGAGCGAGCAGCGCCCCGGCGTCGCCACCGCAATCCAGGTGCAGGGCAAGGAGCTCTCCTACAACAATCTCAACGACACCGACGCGGCCTACGAGCTGGTCGCCGAGTTCGATCCGGCGAAGCACGCGGCTATCGCCATCGTCAAGCACGCCAATCCATGCGGCGTGGCGACCGCGCCAAGTTTACGCGAGGCCTACGACAAGGCGTTCGCCTGCGACCAGGTCAGCGCCTTCGGCGGCATCGTCGCGGCCAACAAGCCGCTCGACGCCGACGCCGCGCGCGAGATCGTCAAGATCTTCACCGAGGTGATCGTCGCACCCGACGCGAGCGAGGAAGCAAAACAGATCATCGCCGCGAAAAAGAATTTGCGGCTGCTGCTCGCCGGCGACCTACCCGATCCGCGCGAAGACGGCGTCAGCTTCCGCTCGCTCGCCGGCGGTATCCTGCTGCAATCGCGCGACAATGGGCTGGTGGCGCCGCGCGAGGTGACGGTCGTCTCCAAGCGCAAGCCGACCGACGCCGAGTTCGCCGATCTCCTGTTCGCCTTCGCGGTGGCGAAGCACGTCAAGTCGAACGCGATCGTTTATGCCAGGGACGGCGCCACAATCGGCATCGGCGCCGGGCAGATGTCGCGGATCGACGCCGCGCGCATGGCGGCGTGGAAGGCGGCGGACGCGGCGAAGGCGCTAGGCGCGAGCGAGAGCCTGACGGTGGGCGCGGTGGCGGCGTCGGACGCCTTCTTCCCGTTCCCCGACGGGCTTGAGGCAATCGCCGAGACCGGCGCAACGGCGGTGATACAGCCGGGCGGGGCGATGCGCGACGAAGAGGTGATCGAAGCCGCCGACGCGGCCGGCCTCGCCATGGTGTTCACCGGGATGCGGCATTTCCGGCATTAGTGCCGCGAACGCGGTTAGACTTCTTCATCCGGGTGGGAGACTATTGCCGGACGCCAAGCCGAAAGCCGCTCGCTTGAGGGCGCAGGAGGTGTGCCGTGAAATTGCAAACCGTGACGATCGTTGTCGCGGGCGGCGTCGTATTCGCGACCCCCGCTAGCGCCGCCCCGCAATGGGTCGAGGATGCCTGCTGGTACAACGCCAATCGGGTCCTGCCCGCGCTCAATGCAAGAGAACGGGAAGCCTATATCGCCAACTGCATCGCCGATTGGACCGCCGGATCGCCGCCGACCCGGCCGCCGAAGAAGCGCAAGAAATACAGCAATTGATATTGATGGCTTGCTGCGCGAGGTGCTTGCGGCTTAACGAGCCGGGAGGGGGTTTGGGCTGCTGCTCGATACAACGATGACCCCCACCGGCGCGCTATTCGCGCCGTCGTGCTGCGTCGCGATGCATAAATTGAGCGCGCCTGCGTCCCCTTTCAGGGGGAGGGATAGATTGCCTCGCTATCCCCCGCCCTCATTCGTCACCCCGGCGAAAGCCGGGGTCCAGGGCTGCTTGCTCCGCACTCTTTGCCCTGGATTCCGGCTTAGGCCGGAATGACGGATGCTTGGAAACTTATCTCCGGCTCCCGGAGCGCGGCTAGACTCGGCTCACCTGGTCCTTCCGAGGGCGCGCTCATGAGGCGTCATGGACGTGGGACCTGGCGCGGCGCCCGCGGGCTTGGGTTACGCACCCAGGCACTCGGGCCGCATCGGGGCTCCCCCCGGGACCACTAAATGAGAGTCCCTGTCAGGAGCTGACTGACCGCCCGGCCGGAGCCGGCAACGGAAAGCGGGGCCCGGTGCCGTTTCAAAGACGCCGCAAATGAGCATGCGCTTTAAATGCGCGGCCAGCGTCATGCGCTCAAGTAGCGCGAAGCGCGGTAGCGCACCAATAAGAGCGCTTGTGGCGCGCCGCAAGGCGCCCGCCGTCTCCGGCGACGGAGACGGACACCATAGGCTTGCGCTTCGCGGCGCGCCGCCCCTCGGATCCGAGGGGAAGCAAGTAAACACGAGCCGGACGCGAAGAGCGCCGCGGCAACAGATAAGCACGTCCGTCATCCAAAGGAACGAGGAGCAATGATCGATTTCGAGAAGGAAGAGACGCTGCCGGTCGAGGCGCGGTTCCGCATCTGGGCGCGGCGGCTTCAGTTCTGGCGGCTCTGCGCCAACGGCGCTTGCATTCGCGCCCGCGCCTGCCGCGGCGCGCCTCGCCGCTGCGTCTATCGCTTCGCCGATTGGGTCGAGGCGGTGCAGGACGAAGCGAGGCGAGAGCGCGCCAAAATCGATCCCGCCGCCCAGGCGCTCCGCGCCGAGCTCAAGGTCATGATCGAGCGGCTGAGCCGGTCGATGGCGGGCGAGGCCTGACAGGCGTGGCGCGGCGCGGTAAACTGCCGGGCTCGAGGGAAGCGACGCGTGACGGGGACGATGCGGCGAGCCTGCGCCATACGAGCCTGCGCCATAGGAGTGGCGGCGATCGCGAGCCTGGCGGCGACGCCGGCTGGCGCGGAGCTCAAGCTGCCCTGTCTGTGGAATCCGTTCGGCGGCTGCTCGATGCAGTTCGTCTCGCCGGAATACGCCAAGAAGCCGGTCGAGCCGCTCGATGCGGAGGCCGCGCTCGCTTCGGTCAATGCCTATCGCGCGGCGAACGGACGCAGCCCGCTCGTGCTCGACGCGCGGCTGAACCGCGCCGCCACCATGCAATCGGCCGCGCAAGCGAACCGGAGCTGGATGGGGCATTACGGGTCCGACGGCTCGACCGCGAAGACCCGCGCGCGGCGCGCCGGATTCAAGGCGAAGATCGCTAGCGAGAATGTCGGCGCCGGGTTCAAATCCTTCGCCGACATGCTGGCCTATTGGAGCCAAAGCTCCGGCCATCGCACCAATCTGCTGCGTCCGAACGTGACGGCGATCGGCGTGGCAATGGCGACCAACAAGAGCGGCCGTCCCTATTGGACGCTGGTGCTCGGCGCGGAGTAGCTATTTCGTCTTGACACGGAACAGCAGCAGCAGCCCGGCGAGCAGAAATACCAGGCAGGAGGCGATGCCGATGCGCAGGCTCGCGGTGGCGTGCGTCACCACGCCGATTGCGAGCGGCGCGGCGAAGGCGGTGACCTTGCCGGAGAAGGCGAAGAAGCCGAAGAACTCGGTGAGCTTTTCCGGCGGACACATGCGGGCGAGCATGGTGCGGCTCGAGGCTTGCACCGGGCCGGAGGCGAGGCCGATCAAGATGCCGAAGCCGAGCAGCACCTGTTCGCCGATGGAAGCGAAGGGCGCGCTGCCGGGCGACTTCGGTTCGACCGGCAGGGTGAACAGGACATGGCTCTGGTCGACCGAGAGCACGCCGATCGCGCCGGCGATGAACAGCAAGAGCCCCGCGACGATCACCGTCTTGGAGCCGAGGCGATCGTCGAGCGGGCCGCCGAGCAACGCGCCGATCGTGCCGGCCACGGTCAGCACGATGCCGAACAGGCCAAGCTCCATCGCGCCCCAGCCGAACACGGTGGCGGCATAGATGCCGCCGAAGGCGAATACGGCGCCGAGCCCGTCGGCATAGAGCATGCGCGCGAGCAGGAACAAAGCGACCTGGCTATGGTGGCGCACCAGCTCCTTCAGCGAGCGGATGAGCTGCGCGAGGCCGGCAGTGACGGCGCGGGCTTGGCGCGGTCCGGGCGGCCGGTCGGGCGTGTACAGGAACAGCGGCAGCACGAACACGAGATACCAGAGCGCCGCGAACGGGCCGACCAGCCGGTCGCCTTCGCGGGTTTCCGGATCGAGCGGGAGCAACGGCGGCAAGCCGAGCAGGGTCTTGCCCGTGTTGTGGTCGGCGACCAGCAGACCGGCGAACACCACCAGGCTGAGCAGGCCGCCGACATATCCCGCGGCCCAGCCATTGCCCGAGAGCGTGCCGAGCTTTCGCCCCGAGACGAGCGAGGACATCATCGCATTGGTGAAGACGGTGGCCAGTTCGGCGCCGATCGTGGCGAGGCCGAAGGCGAGCAATACGACCGGCATGAGATGGGTCTGGCCGGGGGCCGCGAGCCAAAGCCCGCACAGGCCGGCGACGAGCAGTACGGAGAAGCCGGCAATCCAGGGCTTGCGCGGCTGGCCGGTATCGGCGACGGCGCCGAGCACCGGGGCGGCGAGCGCGGCGATCAGTTCGGCGATGCCGGTGGCATAGGCCCAGAGCGCGGCACCGCGCGCCGGGTCGGCCATGAAGCCGTTGACGAAATAGGGGGCGAACAGAAAGGTGACGACCAGCGTATAGAAAGGCTGCGCCGCCCAGTCGAACATCACCCAGCCGAGGCGCGCGCGGCGGCTTGTGGGGTCAGCCTCGCCGCCCTGGTCCTGGCTACGGCCGCCCGTAGGCATCCAGCACGATCAGATGATTGGGCAGCTCGTTCTTGTTCACCATCCCCGGCGGGAAGTGCTTGGCGAGGATCTTACCGCAGCGCTCGATGGCGCGGATGAAGCCTTCGGTGATGGAGCCGCGCGCGAGATGATTGGTGAGCTCGCCGACCACGTCCTCCCAGGTCGAGGGCGGCACCTTGCGATAAATGCCGTCGTCGGCGATCACCTCGGCAAAGCGCTCGGCGAAAGACGCGTAGATCAGCACGCCGGTACGGCCTTCGGTGGTGTGCATGTTCTGCACCAGGAATTGCTCCACGGCGCGTTGATGCGCCCGCGCCCGCTTCACCGCGCGGGGCACGAGAGCAAAGCGCAGCTTCCACCACTGGAACAGCACGAGGCAGACGAGGAAGACGAGCAGCTGCAGCAAATAAATGATCTCCACCGGCCATTTGGTGGCGAAGATCAACGGCATCGGCACGGCGAGCGCCAGCAGCGCCGCCCACAACACGCCGAAGGAGCGATAGCCGTCCGAAGCGACCGCCACCACCACGACGATCTCGCCGCAGGTCTTCTCCTCCGCCCGGTTGATCGCGTCGGAAATAGCGACGTAGTCCTCTTGGGTGAAAGGTGCGCCGAGCACGGCTTCACCACCCGCCAGAGGCGCCGCCGCCGCCGAAGCTTCCGCCGCCTCCTGAAAACCCGCCACTCGACCCTCCACTTCCCTTCCACCCGCCGCCGCCGTTGCTCCAGGTGGTTCCGGGAACAAGGATGGAGCCGGCGGGCCCTAGTTTGGTGCGCGTGGCGGAGCGTACGCCGCGCCAAATGCTGTACAAAATATACAGCCAGATCGCCAGCCAGAGGATCACCAGGATCCAATCCAAGGTCGAATTGTCGGCGTCGTGCCGCGCCTTGCCCCGCTTCTCTACCTCGGCGGCATCGCCGGTGAGCACGAGAATGATGTCGCGCACGCCATCCTTGATGCCGGCGGCAAAGTCGCCCTCGCGGAAACGCGGCAGGATGGTGCTTTCGATGACTATCCTGGAGAGCGCGTCGGTCAGGGTTCCTTCGAGCCCGCGGCCGACCTCGATGCGGACCTTCCGCTCGTCGGGAGCGACCAGAAGGATCACACCGTTGTCGAAGCGCTCGGTGCCGATGCCCCAATGACGCCCGAGCTGATAGCCGAAATCCTCGATAGTATAGCCTTGCAGCGACGGCAGGGTGACGACCACGACCTGGTCGGAGCTCTTGTCCTCGAGCGCCTTGAGATCGGCGGTAATCGCCACCTCTTCGGGATAGGTCAGCAGGTTGGCGTCGTCGACGACCCGGCCGGTCAGCTCCGGAAAAACGGGCGCGGCGGCGAGCGGCGAAAGCCACAGCGCGAGCGTCATGGCCACAACCACACCGCCGAAGCGCCGCATAGCGGCCATGACGCCCCCCACTATCGTCCGGCAGCGAAACTAGAATTCGACCGCCGGAACCGTCTCCGTGCCTACCGCCACCGTAAAGTTCTGCATCGGCTCGGCGTCGGGATAGAGCAGCGCCCGCCACCACCTGCCGGGAATGGTGCGAAGCTCGGTATTGTAGTCCTTGACCGCGGTGATGTAGTCCTGCCGCGCAATTGCGATGCGGTTTTCGGTCCCCTCCAGCTGAGACTGGAGCGCCAGGAAGTTCTGGTTCGATTTCAGGTCCGGGTAGCGTTCCACCACAACCAACAGACGGCCAAGTGCGCCGGACAAGCCGCTCTGCGCCTCCTGGAATTTCTGGAAGGCCTCGGGGTTTGTAAGGATGTCCGGCGGGAGCTGCACTTGCGTAGCCTTGGCGCGGGCCTCGACCACTTCGGTCAGTACCTTGCTCTCCTGCTCGGCAAAGCCTTTCACCGTCTCGACAAGATTGGGAATGAGATCGGCCCGCCGCTGATACTGGTTGAGCACCTGGCTCCAGGCCGCCTTGGCCTGTTCCTGCAAAGTCGGGATGGTATTGATGCCGCACCCGGCGAGCATGACTGCCGCGAACATCAGGCCAATAGCGCGGACGGCAGCCCGCCCCCGCGCATGCGTCGAAACCAGCATGTCCGCCTCCCCTGCAGCATCCGACAGA
>JAWOJH010000175.1:0-3190 GCA_046481725.1 Methyloceanibacter sp.
GGTCAAACCCATCAAGCCCGAGCTCAAGCCCCTCGACCCCGGGGTGCTCTGCAAGGCAAAGGGCTGGGTCTGGGACGGCAAACGCTGCCTAAAGCCCGCGTCGAGCACCGTCCCGCGCTAGACTAGTGGATCGACTCTAACTTTTGCTTCCCCTGTTGGACAGCGGTGACGATGCGGTTGGGGTTTGGGCGTTCCAGACGAAGGGTTTGGGGTCCGGCAGTGTTTTCCTCGACAAAGCGTTGATGGGGGCCTGCGCTGCGGTCGCGATGATCGTTTCAAGGCGACGGCGATCTCCACGGTCTCCTGTTCTCATGCCGACTGCTTCGACCAATTTGGGAATCGTCCGAAGGAATCAGACCACTAGCGCCGTTGTCCAAGCATTCGGAGGGCCGGTCCCCTGGGGCCGGCCCTTCGATTAAGCCGGGTGAATCTGGTCTGGCCCGCACCGATTTGGTCACGATTCCGGCTAGACTAAACTCAAGGAAACGCCGTTCGAGGGAACACACATGGTCCGCCTCCACCCCACCCTGCTCTGCCTTCTGCTCGCCGCCCTTTGCCTCTCGCCACGACTCGCTTCTGCGGAGCCAAAGCAGCCCTCCGAAGAGGAATCCGCCGACGTGACCTTCGCCAAGAGCTTCCTCGGCAAGAGCTATGCCGACGAACTGGACATCGAAGGCTGGATCGATCTCGGCGGCGGCCTGGTCTCACCGCCGATCTATGTGCGCCACTATCAGCGCGAGGACGGCACCGATCTGGTGCTGACCAGTCGCGAGGTGGCGCCGGCCGCCGCCAACACGCCAGCGTCCTTTTTGGTGACCGACGCGCTGATCGTGCCAAAGCCGGCGAAAGACGTGGAGTTCTCCCTTGCTTGCGTGCAGGGCGACGATCCGATGCTGCGCTTCGTCGGCCAGGCCAAGGGCAGCGAGGACAAGGAATGGTGGACCGATGTGCGCCGCGCCTGGGAGATCTCGATCGAATCCGGCGAGATCAGCTCGATCAAGGCCAAGGGCGTCCGCTGCACCAATCCTGGCTGGTGAACCGCGAACTTGGATGCTAGCTAGTCTCGGCGAGGGGGACCGGAGGGAGGATCGATGGAACAGTATCTTTGCATTGCCACCGGGCTTGCGGTGCTCGGCTCGGGTCTGATCGCCGGCGTGTTCTTCGCTTTCACCGCCTTCCTGCTGACTGCGCTCGGCCGCCTGCCCGCGCCCGCCGGCATCACCGCGATGCAGTCGGTCACCAGCGCGATCAAGAGCCTGCTGTTCCTGCTCGTGTTCTTCGGCACCGCCGTGCTCGCCGCCGGTCTCGGCCTCTCCTCGCCGTTCCGTTGGTCGGAGCCGGGCGCGGGCTATCTCCTGCTCGGCAGCCTGCTCTATTTGAACTTCCCGTTTGGCGTGACCTTGGCCAAGAACGTGCCGCTCAACACGCGGCTCGCCGGCACCGACGCCGCCAGCGAAGAAGGCGCGCGCTTCTGGGAGAAGTTCCGCGCCTCCTGGGGGATGTGGAATCACCTGCGCTGGATCGGCGCCCTCGCCGCCGCCGCCGCCTTCCTCATGGCGCTCCTGAAAGGCGCCGCCGCGTAGATCTCACTCCCACGCCGGCAATTTCTCCGCCGCAGCGAGATCGGCGATGGCGCGCTGCAGCTTCGACACGAACTCCGAATAGGTCGCCGTGCCGTAGAGAGGTTCACCGACGCTGACCGTCGCGTTGAACGGCACCAGCACCAGCAAGCCGCGCGGCAGGGCCTTGCCGAGCCCGTGCATGAAGACCGGCACCACCGGTACCTCGGGCCGCGCCTGCGCCAGATGCCCGATGCCCTTCTTGAACTCCTGCAGAGTCTCCGGCTCGCCGCGCGATCCTTCCGGGAAGATCACCAGGATCTCGCCGCGGTCGAGCGCCTCCTCGGCGAGCTTGAGTGGATTGCCGTCCTTGCCGCTGCCGCGCTTCACCGGAATGATGCCGATGATGTTCGTGGCGAACCAGCTCCTGAAACCGCCGGTGAGGAAATAATCCATCGCCGCCACCGGCCGGAGCTTCGGCAACAGGCGCAGCGGCATGAGCGACATGATAGCCAGCGCATCGAGATTGGAATTGTGATTGCCGGCCAGCACCGCCGGCCCGCGCTTCGGCAGGCGCTCACGATGGCGCACCGTGAGCCCAAGCGCCACCAGAATCACCGCGCGCACGATCACGGCGAAGAACAGAAATCTGAGGAAGCGGACGAAAGGGTTCCGGCTCATGGATAGTAGAAATAGCGGATGAAATGCACGAAGGCGGGCGCGGCATAGGTCAAGCTGTCGACCCGGTCGAGGATGCCGCCATGGCCGGGGATCAGCCCGCCGCTATCCTTAACCCCGAGATCGCGCTTCACGGCCGACAAGGTAATGTCGCCGAGAAAACCGGCGATGCCGAGCACCGCGCCGGCCGCTGCCGACCAGCGCCAGTCCATCGGCGTGAGATAAGGGCCGATCAGCGCCGCGACGAGAATGGTGGTGGCCACCCCGCCGATCAAACCCTGCCAGGTCTTTTTCGGGCTGACGCTCGGCGTGACCTGGTGACGGCCGAACAATTTGCCCCAGGTGAACTGCGCCACGTCGTTGAACTGGGTCAGCACCACGAGAAAGAACAGGAGTCCGACGCCGCCGGCGACCGGGTTGACATGATCGCCCGACACCAGGAGCCAGGCCATGTGGCTCAAGGTAAACACCGTCATCATCAGGCCCCAGGAGAGCGTGCCGACCGCGCCCAGGAAGCCTTGCGTCTCCCCGCGCAGCGCCATGAAGGCCGGGAAGAACAGGAACATCCACACCGGCACGAACACGATGAACATGCCGTACCAGTCGATCGCCGCCCAATAGAATTGCAGCGGAATGGCGAGATAGGCGAATAGCAGCACCGAGCGGTCGATCCGCCGGGTCTGGATCAGCGAGAGATATTCCTTCAGCGCGAGATAAGAAACCAAGGCGATAAAGATGACGGCGACAGTTTGGTTGAGCAGCACCGCGAAGGTGAAGGCGCCGATCATCCACCACCAGGAGTCGGTGCGCGCGGCGAGTTCGGAATAGCGCTCGCCGGGATTGCGCCAGCGCAGCAGCAACACGACTGCCGTCGCCAGCACCAGGAGGGCATAGATGCCTGCCGTGGCATAGACCACATTGGCAGGAAGGCCGAACGGTCCGGTCATGCCGCC
>JAWOJH010000053.1:0-8412 GCA_046481725.1 Methyloceanibacter sp.
GCCCGGCCATGATGATATCGAGGTTGTCGATGAAGGAGTGCTGTATGATGTTCTCGTAAGAGCTTTTATTAATGAGGTAGGAGGTGATGCCTTCGGTGTTGGAAAGCCCAAAGTCCTGATAGATCTTGGGTTTACGGAGGTCAAAGCCTAGCAAAACGGTCTTTTTCCCATAGAGCGCAAAGATGGAGGCCAGGTTGATGGACACGAAGGTCTTACCTGCACTCACCATGTCGGAGGTGATCAGCACGGTCATCTGGGGTTTCCCTTTGGTGATGAACTGCAGGTTGGTGCGTATGGACCGGAAGGATTCGGCAATGGATGACTTGGGCGACTCGGCCACCACGATGGTGCTGAGGCGGTTGCTGTGGATGACATGCCCGATGATGGGCACGGAGGTGATGGTTTCGATATCCTTTCTCTCGATGATCTTGTCATTAAGATAATCCTTGCCGAGGATGTAGACAACCGGCAGGATGATCCCCAGGATGATGGCGATAATATAGTTGAGGCTCTTTTTGGGATATACGGGGGAGGAATCCAATAACCGTGCGCGGTCGACCACCTCGTTGTCGGGAATGTTGGAGGCCTTGGTGATCTGGGCCTCAGCCCTGCGTTGCTGCAGGAAGTTGTATATGTTGTCCGTCAGCTGGTACTTGCGCTGGATGCCGAGCAGCTCCCTCTGGGTCTGCGGAAGGGTGCTGATCCGGTCGTTCAGTGTGCTGAGACGGTCATTGATGTCTTTGATGGCAATATTGGAGTTGATGACAATATTCTCAATATTTTCCAGCAGCGCACTTTTGATATAGCTGATCCTTGTGTCCAATGATTTTACGGAGGGATTCTTTTCCGTAGAAGTGAGCAGCAGTTCCGCTTTCTCGTTATAGAGTGTGGAGAGTTCCTGGATCAGGCTGGAGGTCAGGGGGTCGTCAATGCCCATGGCCGAAGGCACCACCATCCCGTCTTCGATATTGGAAGTGCTTTGCACGTAGTTTTTCAGCGAGGAATAGTACTTCGACTTCACCATCAGTTGCGCTTTCTCCGACTCCAGTTCCCTCAGGTATTCAAAGACCTGCTTTGTCTGCAGGTCCATGTCCATTACCTCGTACTGGGTCTGGATTGGAGCGCTGGGTCTCCTCGAGATTGCGGCCGCGGGTCAGCACGATGGCGCCCTGATCGAGAAACGCATCGGTAACCGAGATGGCCTGGTCTAGCAGGCCGCCCGGATTGTTGCGCAGGTCGATGATGTAGCCCTTCATCTTCGGGCCGAGCTGCTTCTTCAGGTCGTCCACCGCCTTCTGTAGATTGGCGGTGGTCTGCTCGTTAAAGGTCGTGACCCGGATATAGCCGACGTCGTCGCCCTCGGCGTTGTACCTGACGGGATTGATATGGATGACGTCGCGGACGACCTTGATCTCGAACGGATCCTCCGTCCCCTTGCGGACGATGGTGAGCGTGATCGGTGCGTTCACCGGCCCCCGCATCTTCTCCACCGCTTCCTGCAAGGTGAGGCCGAGGATCTGCTCCTTGTCGAGATGGGTAATCAGGTCGCCGCTCATCAAGCCGGCGCGGGCCGCAGGCGTATCCTCGATCGGGGCGACCACCTTGACCACCCCGTTCTCCATGGTGACCTCGATGCCGAGCCCGCCGAATTCGCCGCGCGTCTGCACCTGCATGTCGCGGAAATGCTTGGGGTTGAGATAGGCCGAATGCGGATCGAGCGCCGTCAACATGCCGTTGATCGCCGCCTCGATCAGCTTCGGGTCCTCCGGCTTCTCGACATAGTCGGAGCGGACGCGCTCGAGCACCTCGCCGAACAAATCGAGCTGGCGGTAGATCTCCGAGTTGGCGGCCGTGGCGGACTGGCTCCGCGCCAAGGTCACCATCGTCGACCCGGCAGCGAGCACGGCCAACACCAAAAGCGCCCACAGCACATATTCGGATTTCCGCATCATCCTTGCACCTTCTCGGAAGCCTCGGCCCACCATGGGTCAGGGTCTATTGGCCTGCCGTCCTTTCTGAATTCGACATAAAGGACGGGGCGCGAACTTTCTCCGCCTTGGCTCGGCGTTGCCGAATTGCCCATCACCGCGACGGGCTCGCCGGCTAGGACAAACTGGCCCAGGCTTACGTCTATGCGGCTCATCCCCGCAAGCAGAACATGATAGCCCCCGCCCGTATTGATGATCAATAGCTGCCCATAGGAGCGGAATTCGCCCGCATAGACCACCCACCCGTCGGCCGGGGCGGTTATCCGGGCTTCGCCGCGGGTCTGGAGCGAGATTCCCTTCAGGGCCGCCCCGCCGGCGCCCGCATCGCCGAAGCGCTTCACGCGCCTGCCCTGGGCCGGGAGCCTCAGGGTTCCCTTGGCGGCCTCGAAGGGCTGAGCCGGCTTCAGGCGGCCCGGGCTGGCAAAGGCAATTCGCGTCGATTGCGGCTTGAGTTCGATCAGGCTCTCGTTGGCGGGTGTGGCCAGAGCCAGCTGCTGCTCGCGCGCGCGAAGCGCCCGCTCGGCCGCAACCTCGGCGTCATATTGGGCGATCTCCACCCTGGCGATCTGGTCGTCGAGCCGCACGATCAGGTCGCTCAAATCGGTGACGGTTTTTGCCTGCTCGTCAGCGGCGCGCCGGATCTCGGCAAGCTCGGCCTCGCCCTGAACCGTCGCGCGCTTCTTCTCGCCCACCAGCCGGTCCAGGTCGGCCTGTTCCGCGGCCAACCGCTCCGCCTCGCGCTTTTCCGCATCCCGCTGGTCGCGGATGCCGTTCTCGATCGTGACCAGGCTGTCCAATTCGCGGGACAGACTATCGGCCTGATATTTCAACTCGGGGAACACATCGGCCAGCAGCATCGCGCTCCGGACCACCGCGAGCGCGTCGTCCCGGCGTGTCACCAGCGCCGGCGGCGGCGTGCGGCCGATTCTCTGCATGGCGCTCAGCATTTTGACGATGGCTTCCTTCCGCTCGGTGATCGAGCTTTGGATGACGTTCACCTGCTCGGTAAGTTCCGCGAGCTTCGCCTCGGTTTCAGAGAGTTTCGCCTCGCTCGCCTGCACCCTTTTGCCCGCCTCGATCAATTCGCTGTTCAGCCTGGCACGCTCTTCGGCGAGCGCCGCCAGGTTTTGGGCCAGACCCTGCTCCCTGGCGCGGTTCGACTGCAGCTTCTGCTCGGTCTGATCGAGCTTCTGCTTGGCCTCGTCCCGGGAAAGATCTTCCACGGACCAAGCCGGCCACGGCACGGCGCAAGCCAAACCGGCGGCAAGCAGGGCGAAGCGAAATCTGTGTCGAGAGGAAGCCAATCGATCGGAATGCGCCATGCGCTTGGGCCGTCCAGCCGATGGCAACGACAACGGAGTGGTACGGCAGAATCAAGGCAAAACGCTTACGAATCCTTAACCTTGACGTCAGCGGCCGCGCTCATCAGCCGCGATGATAGGGGTGGCCCTGTAGGATGGTTGCCGCCCGGTAGAGCTGCTCCGCCAACACGATCCTGGCGAGCCCATGCGGCAGGGTCATCGGCCCGAACGAGAGCGTCCTGGCCGCTCCGGCGACGACCTGCCGGTCCAGACCGTCGGCCCCGCCGATCAAAAAGGCCAGCCCCTCGGCCCCGTCGTCGCGATAGCGCGCGAGCAGCGAGGCAAAGGCTTCGCTCGACAGCTGTTCGCCGCTCGGATCGAGACCAATCGTCTTATGCGCGCCCGGCACCTTGGCGAGCATCGCCGCCATCTCGGCTTGCATCCGCGTCTTCGCGGTTGCGGCCTTGGACTCCGCTACTTCCACCAGATTGAGCGGCGACAAATGGAGCTTCCGGCCGGCAGTTTCGGCGCGGCCGAGATAATGCGCGCAAAGCTCGCGCTCGGGCCCCTGCTTCAGCTTGCCGACGGCAACGATCAGGAGCCGCATGCTGATCCGCCCTTAAGGCCGGGCGGTCCGGCAATCGTCAGACCACCAGCCGCTCCATCGGCCGATCCGCCGACCACATCTTCTCGAGGTTATAGAACTCGCGAACCTCGGGGCGAAAGACATGGACGATGACGTCGCCGGCGTCGATCAGCACCCAATCGCATTGGGGCAGCCCTTCGACCCGGGCGCGGCCAAAGCCTTCGTCTTTCAGTCTCCTGATGAGGTGGTCGGCAACGGCTCCGACATGCCGTTGCGAGCGTCCCGAGGCGACCACCATCTGGTCGCCGATCGAGGTTTTCCCCTTGAGGTCGATCACTGCGATTTGCTCGGCCTTCGCGGCGTCGAGCGTGTCGAGCACGATCTCGAGGAGACGATTCGGATGCGCGCGAAATGACGCGAATCCGATAGGAGGTGTGCCGTGTTCTGCACCCTCTCTAGCTGAGCGCATGTTTTGGTGAATGTCCTTCTGCCATTGCTCCATCGCGGCGACGTTGAGCCGCTTCGCCCCATAAACATAGTATGGCGCCCGGCGATGTTTCAATAGCTAGTGCTGCTTGGCTTTCTTCTTGACCTTGTTTCGCCTGGGCCGCGATTCGCCCTTTGCCTTGGCCGGGCTGCTCTCGGCCTTTTTTCCCTTTTTGCCCTTCTTGGCCTGCTTCTTCGCGCCGCGCGATTGATCCGGCTTCGCCGGCTTGGCTTGCCCGGCCGCTGGTCTAACCTTTTTCTTCTTGGCCTGAGCCTTCATGACCTCCTTCTGCTTGGCCCGCTTGATCTCTTTCTGCTTGGCCTTCTTGGCCTGCTTCTGCTTGGCCTTCTTGGCTTTCTTCGCCCTGAGCGCGGTGGAGGACAGCGCCGACAATCTGTGGGTGAGCATGGTCCAGGCCGGCGGAATGAGCCGGGCGAGGCCGGCCGCGTCCGAATCGTCGACCATATAGGCGGAGAAGCGCTGTGCCGCTCTGCCGGCGCGGGCCTTCAGCCGGAACCCCGGCCGGTCCACCACCGCGATCGGGACTAGCGCGAAGATTTCCTCCCACGACCGCCAGCGATGCAATTGCGCGAGATTGTCGGCGCCCATCAGCCAGACGAAATTCACGCCGGGGAAGCGGCGCTTGAGCGCTGTGAGAAGATCGATCGTGTAGCGCGAGCCGGCCGAGAAACCGGTCACCGCGATGCGCGGATGGTTCGCCATGCGCTTCGCCCCCGCCACCCTGGCTTCGAGGCTAGCAGGTCTGGTCGCCGTCTTCAGCGGGTTCTGCGGCGTGACCACCCACCAGACCCGATCGAGCCCGAGCCGCTTCAGCGCGGTCAGGCTGATCTCGCGATGCGCTTCATGTGCGGGATCGAAGCTGCCGCCGAGCAGCCCGATGCGCATGCCGGGCGCCACCAGCGGCAGCCGCGCGGCATCGGCTTTGACGGTCTGTGGCTCGGACGGCTTCAAGGGCGGATCTGGCCCTGGCCGCGCACGACATATTTGAAAATCGTGAGCTGCTCCACCCCGACCGGTCCGCGCGCATGGAACCGGCCGGTGGCGATGCCGATCTCCGCGCCCATGCCGAACTCGCCGCCATCGGCGAACTGGGTCGAGGCGTTGTGCAGCACGATGGCGCTGTCCACCCGGGCGAGAAACTGCTCGGCGGCCGCCTGATCCCCGGTGACGATCGCCTCGGTATGTTGCGACCCGTAACGCGTGATATGATCGATCGCCTCATCGAGCCCGTCGACCACTTTGACGGCGATGATCGCGTCGAGAAATTCCTTCGGCCAGTCTTCCTCGCTCGCGGCCTTGACCCGGCTGTCGGCGCGCTGCGTCTCCGGATCGCCCCGCACCTCGCAGCCCGCCTCCACCAGCATCTCCACCAGCGGCGCGAGATGCGTCGGCGCTATAGCGCGGTCCACCAGCAGCGTCTCCGCGGCGCCGCACACGCCGGTGCGCCGCAGCTTGGCATTGAGCACGATCGCTTTCGCCATTTCCAGATCGGCGCCCGCATGCACATAGACATGGCAGACGCCTTCGAGATGCGCGAACACCGGCACGCGCGCTTCCGTCTGCACCCGCGCCACGAGGTTTTTGCCGCCGCGCGGCACGATCACGTCGATGGCGCCGCCCAGCCCGCCGAGCATGAAGCCGACCGCCGAGCGGTCGACCGTCGGCACGAGTTGCACCGTGGCCTCCGGCAAGCCGGCCTTGGCGGCGGCCTCGCTCAGCGCATTGGCGATCACCAACGACGTGAGAAAACTGTCCGAGCCGGAGCGCAGGATCGCCGCATTGCCCGATTTCAGGCAGAGCCCCGCCGCGTCGGCGGTCACATTCGGCCGCGACTCGTAAATAATGCCGATGACGCCGAGCGGCACACGCACCCGGGAAATCTCCAAACCGTTCGGCCGCATCCAGCGCGCCATCACCTGCCCCACCGGATCTTCGAGCGCCGCGATCTCGCGCAGGCCCTTGGCCATCGCCGCGATCCGCGCCTCGTCGAGCGCGAGCCGGTCGAGAAAGGCCGCATCGCGACCCTTGCTGCGCGCACCCTCAAGGTCCTGCGCATTGGCCTCCAGGATCTTGCGCGCATCGGTCTCGATCCGCGCCGCCATGGCTTCGAGCGCGGCGTTCTTCGCGTCAGTCGAGGCAAGCGCCAGCTCCCGCGCCGCTTCCCGCGCGCGGCGTCCCATATAGAGCATCATCGGTTCGATGCTCGCTTCCGGCCTGCCGGCTAGTACGCTCATCTCAACTCTTCCGTATCACCATGTCGTCGCGGTGGATCAGTTCAGGCCGGCCAAAATAGCCGAGAATGCCGGCGATTTCACTGCTCTTGCGGCCGATGATCGCCTTGGCGTCGCTATGGTCGTAGGCCGACAGCCCCCGGCCGATCTCGGCGCCTTGGCCGTTGCGGATGATCACCGCGTCGCCCTTCTCGAAATTGCCTTCGACCTGGGTCACCCCTGCCGGCAGGAGGCTCTTGCCGGAGGCGAGCGCATTGGCCGCGCCCTGATCGACGGTGAGGGCGCCTTTCGGCTCGAGCGTGCCGGCGATCCAGCGCTTGCGCGAAGTGACCGGGTCCTGACGCGACAGGAACCACGTGCCGGTCCCCGGTTCGGCGAGCGCGGCCAGCGGATGCAGCACCTTGCCCGAGGCGATCGCCATATGCGTGCCGCCGGCAACCGCGATCTTGGCCGCTTCGATCTTCGTCACCATCCCGCCGCGCGAGAGTTCCGAACCAACATCGCCGGCCATCGCTTCGATCTCTGATGTGATCTCGCGCACCTCTTCCAGGCGCCGCGCATCTTCGCGCGTGCCGGGCGGCGCGGTGTAGAAGCCGTCCACGTCGGAGAGCAGCACCAGGCAGTCGGCGCTCATCATCGAGGCGACCCGCGCGGCGAGCCGGTCGTTGTCGCCGTAGCGAATTTCGCTGGTCGCCACCGTGTCGTTCTCGTTCACCACCGGGACGGCGCCGAGTTTCAGCAGGGTGGACATGGTGCTGCGCGCGTTCAGATAGCGCCGTCGCTCCTCGGTGTCGCCGAGCGTGAGCAGCACCTGCGCCGCCACCAGCCCGCGCGCGCGAAACGCCTCCTCATAGGCGTGCGCCAGATCGATCTGGCCGACCGCGGCCGCTGCCTGGCTGTCTTCGAGCTTGAGCGCACCTTTCGGCAGGTTCAGCGCGTTCCGTCCGAGCGCGATCGCGCCCGACGACACGACCAGGACCTCCTTGCCCGCCTTGCGCAATGCCGCAATGTCGTCGGCGAGCGCGCCGAGCCATTCCTGACGCAACGCACCCGTCGCACTATCGACCAGCAGCGCCGAGCCGATCTTGACGACGATGCGCTTGGCGCCGGTCCATTCGCCTCTCATGGCCGCCATCCGCGCGCGGCTTGCCCTTTCACCGCTGCATCCTGCTTGGCTTGGCCGCGCCAGCGCGTCACTTCGGCGGCAAGCGCGCGCAACAGCTCGGTCACGCCCTCGCCGCTCGCCGCCGAGACGATCAGCGGCGCGACGCCGGCGGCCTTTTTCAGGGCGCGGACTTTCTTCTTGATCTCCTCCTTCGGCACGGCGTCCGCCTTGGACAGCGCGACGATCTGCGGCTTCTCCGCCAGCCCCGCGCCATAGGCCACCACCTCGCCGCGCACGATTTCGTAAGCCTCCGCCACGTCATCGAGCGTGGCATCGACGAGATGCAGCAGCACCGCAGTGCGCTCGACATGGCCGAGGAACCGGTCGCCGATCCCCGCCCCTTCATGCGCGCCCTCGATCAGGCCCGGAATGTCGGCCAGCACGAAGTCGGTGCTGTCGATGCGCACCACGCCGAGATTGGGATGCAAGGTGGTGAACGGATAGTCGGCGATCTTCGGCTTGGCCGCGCTCACCGCGGCAAGAAAGGTCGATTTGCCGGCATTGGGCAGACCGATGATGCCGGCGTCGGCGATCAGCTTCAGCCGGAGCCAGATATGCATCTCCTCGCCGGCCTGCCCGGGATTGGCGTGTCGCGGCGCCTGGTTGGTCGAGGATTTGAACCGGACATTGCCG
>JAWOJH010000107.1:0-18082 GCA_046481725.1 Methyloceanibacter sp.
GACCAGGCCATCTCGGTTACCGATGCGTTTCTCGATCAGGGCGCCATCGTGCTGACCCGCGGCCGCAATCTCGAGGAGACCCAGCGCTCCAACGCGCGGCCAGGCGACATCACGGACGGCAAGAAGATCGTGGTGCTGATCAACGGCGGTTCGGCTTCGGCTTCGGAGATCGTTGCCGGCGCGCTCCAGGATCACCACCGTGCAACGGTGATCGGCACGCGTTCTTTCGGCAAGGGCTCGGTGCAGACCATCATTCCGCTCGGCTCGAACGGCGCCTTGCGGCTCACCACGGCCCGCTACTACACCCCTTCGGGGCGCTCGATTCAGGCCAAGGGTATCGACCCGGAGATCGTGGTCGAGGAAGAACTGCCGGAGGAACTGAAGCAGAAGGCCGACGCCCAAAGCGCGCGCGGCGAAGCGAATTTGCGCGGCCACCTCAAGGGCGACGACGAGGACGAGGAGGCTACCGAAGAAGTGTCGGGCAGCTCCTCCTATGTCCCGGCCGAGAAGGAAAAGGACACGCAGCTCAACTATGCGCTCGACCTGCTGCGCGGCATCAAGTCGGTCGACACGGAGGCAAAAAAGAAGGCCGAGGCCAACTAAAGGCCCTGGCCGAGCCGGCGCTCTTCCGGCGATGACATCGTCGCCGGGAGAGAAGGGCCAGACCCAGGAACGGGGCCGGCGAGCGGGGAGGTAGAGTCAAGATGAAGGCGCTGGTCGTCGCATCGGGCATCGTGTTCTGGACGCTTGTGCTCGGCATCGCGTGGCTTGCTTTCTTTCCGGGAAGCGGCGGCGAGCCGGTCGCCGTGCTGCAGATCGAGCCCGCCGGAGCGCCGGGTGCCCCCGAGGCGCAGCCCGAGGCGGCGCCGGTCCCCGAGGAGCCGCAGAGCCCTGCGCAAGCCTCGCCGGACGGCATGAGCCTTCCCCCGGGCTTCGCGGTCGGCCCTGGCGGCCCTCAGGCGCCGATCATCGAGCCGCCCGTGCGGCAGCCCGGCACTACCCTACAGCCGATCATTCCGCAGCCGCCTCCGCCGCCTGGCGCGCTCGACGATGCGATGCCGGCTGAGGACGACTTCGACCAGCAAGGCGCGCTTCCCGCGGAAGATACCGACACACAGCATGCGGCAGCCGATGTCCCGGCTGCCGTTTTGCCGCCACCGCCGCCGCCAATGCCGGGGCCGGAGAGCGAGACCGCCTCGATCGACCTGCCGGACGTCCCTGTCGCCGAACTGGTCGAGGAGTCGCAATATGGTCCGTTGCCCAAGGTGGCGGCGGATGGGCGCCGGCCGATCGACGTCTATGCGCGGCCGTCACGCTATGTCGCAGTCGCGGTCGGGGCTCCGCCGCGGGTGGCTATACTGGTCACCGGCTTCGGCTTGCCCGATGCCCCGAGCCTCGATGTGCTCAAGGATCTGCCGGCGCCGGTCAGCGTGGCCTACGGGGCCTACGGGCGGGGCCTGCAAGACGGCGTCACCGAGGTTCGCTCCAAGGGCCATGAGGTGTTCCTGCAGATCCCGCTCGAGCCGGACAACTATCCCACCGAGGACCCGGGCCCGCATACGCTGCTCACGTCGCTGCCGCCCGAGGAGAATTTGAAGCGGCTGCAATGGCTGATGTCGCGCTATACCGGCTATGTCGGGGTCACCAATCACATGGGGGCCAAGTTCGAGGCGGCGCCGCAATCGATGCAGCCCGTGCTGGAGGAGTTGAAGCGGCGCGGCCTGCTTTATGTCGACGACGGCGGCCCAGAGCCTGCCGTCACCGGGAAGATCGCGAGCAGCATCGGGCTCGATTATTTGCCGGCCAGCGTCAAGATCGACGCGCAGTCCGACGCGGAGGTCGCCACTCAGCTGGCGCAGCTCGAAGCCGCGGCGATGCAGCAAGGCGCGGCGGTCGGCGTGGTGAGCGCCAAGCCGGTCACCCTCAAGCAGCTGGCGGAGTGGGCCGGAAAGCTCCAGGCCAAGGGCATCGTGCTGGTCCCGGTCAGCGCCGCGGTGCGGTCGCTGCGCCAAAGCTGATCGTCCTGCCATGACAGAACCGGATGGGCTGCCGTACCGGCCTTGCGTCGGCGTGATGCTTCTCAACCGGGAAGGCCGCGTGTTCGTCGGGCGGCGGTCCGATCACGGCGACCAGCCGGAGGGCGCGGGCACCTGGTGGCAAATGCCGCAAGGCGGTCTCGATCCGGGGGAAGATCCAGAACAGGCGGCCCGGCGCGAGCTGATGGAAGAAACCGGCGTGCGCAGCGCGAGCGTCATTGCCAGGACCCGCGACTGGCTCACCTACGACCTGCCGCCCGAACTGGTCGGCGTTGCCTGGGAGGGCCGCTATCGCGGCCAGAAGCAGCTTTGGTTCGCCGCGAGGTTCGAGGGTGACGAGAGCGAGATCGATCTCGGTCCGCGCGAAGGCCATGAGCAGGAATTCGACGCTTGGCGCTGGGTCGGATTGCGCGAACTGCCGTCGCTGATCGTGCCGTTCAAGCGGAAAGTCTATCTCGCGGTGATCGAGGAGTTCGCCGGGCTCGTGCCCGAATAGAGTTTTACAGGTTGAGCGCGGCCTGGAGCTGGCGCAACTGGTCGAGCTTGGTCTGGGCGCGGTCGCGCGCATTGTCGGAGGCGGCGTCGGCCACGTCCTCCGCGGCGTCCTGGACGGCCTGGGCAAGCTGGCCGGCGTCGAGTTCGCGCAGGTCGACGGCCGTCTCGGCCAGCACGGTGAGACCTGCGGGCCCGATTTCGGCAAAGCCGCCGTGGAGAAAAAAGCGCTGGCGCTCGCCGCCGGGGAAACCGATATCGAGCACGCCGGGGCGCAAGGTGGTGAGCAACGGCGCGTGATAGGCGAGCACGGTCATGTCGCCCTCGGAACCGGGCACCAGCACCTGCTCCACTTCGCCGGAGAAAAGCAGCCGCTCCGGCGATACCAGCTCGAACTTGAACGGATCGGGCATCTAAGCGGCCTCGGCGGCAAGCTTCTCGGCCTTGGCGACCGCCTCTTCGATGGTGCCGACCATGTAGAAGGAAGCCTCAGGCAGGTGGTCGTAGTCGCCGTCGCAAAGCCCCTTGAAGCCCTTGATGGTGTCGGCGAGATCGACGAACACGCCCGGCGTGCCGGTGAACACCTCGGCGACGAAGAAGGGCTGCGACAGGAAGCGCTCGATCTTGCGCGCGCGCGTCACGGTGATCTTGTCCTCTTCGGAAAGCTCGTCCATGCCGAGAATGGCGATGATGTCCTGAAGCGCCTTGTAGCGCTGCAAGATCTCCTGCACCCGGCGTGCCACGGCGTAATGCTCTTCGCCGACGATCAGCGGCGACAGCATGCGCGAGGTCGAGTCGAGCGGATCCACGGCGGGATAGATGCCCTTCTCGGCAATGCCGCGCGACAGCACGGTGGTCGCGTCCAAATGAGCGAAGGAGGTGGCCGGCGCCGGGTCGGTCAGATCGTCGGCCGGCACGTAGATCGCCTGCACCGAGGTGATCGAGCCTTTCTGCGTCGTGGTGATACGCTCCTGTAGCGCGCCCATGTCGGTGGCGAGCGTCGGCTGATAGCCCACGGCGGAGGGGATGCGGCCGAGCAAAGCCGACACTTCGGAACCGGCCTGGGTGAAGCGGAAGATATTGTCGACGAAGAACAGCACGTCCTGGCCCTGGTCGCGGAAATATTCGGCCACGGTCAGGCCCGACAGGCCGACGCGGGCGCGGGCGCCGGGCGGCTCGTTCATCTGGCCATAGACCAGCGCGCATTTGGAACCGGCGGTCGAGCCGTTGTTCTTGCGCGGGTCCTTGTTCACGCCGGAGTCGATGAACTCGTGATAGAGGTCGTTGCCTTCGCGGGTGCGCTCGCCCACGCCGGCGAACACCGAGAAGCCGCCATGCGCCTTGGCGACGTTGTTGATCAGCTCCTGGATCAGCACGGTCTTGCCGACACCGGCGCCGCCGAACAGGCCGATCTTGCCGCCTTTGGCGTAAGGCGCGAGCAGATCCACGACCTTGATGCCGGTGACGAGGATTTCCGCCTCGGTCGACTGATCGACATAGGATGGAGCAGGCGCGTGGATCGGCCGGGTCTCCGCGGTCTTGATCGGGCCGGCCTCATCGACGGCCTCGCCAACGACGTTCATGATGCGGCCCAAGGTCTCCTCGCCCACCGGCACCGCGATCGGCTGGCCGGTGTCGGCCACCTCCTGGCCGCGCACCAGGCCTTCGGTCGAATCCATGGCGATGGTGCGCACAGTGTTCTCGCCGAGATGCTGGGCGACTTCCAGCACCAGCCGGTTGCCGTGATTGTCGGTCTCCAGCGCGTTCAGGATTTCGGGCAGATCGCCGTCGAACTGCACGTCGACCACGGCGCCCATGACCTGCCGTACCTGGCCCTTGGAGCCTTTGCCTGCGGCGATCTTCTTCTCTTGCTTCTTGGTCTCGGCAATTACGGGGGACTTCTTGGCCATCGTAAAATTCCTTACGGTCTTTCGGTGACTATAGCGCTTCGGCGCCGGAGATGATCTCGATCAGCTCCTTGGTGATCATCGCCTGGCGGGTGCGGTTGTATCTCAAGGTCAGCCGGCCGATCATGTCGCCGGCGTTGCGGGTGGCGTTGTCCATGGCGCTCATGCGCGCGCCTTGTTCGGAAGCGGCGTTTTCCAACAGCGCCTTGAAGATCTGCACGGTGATGTTCAAGGGCAGGAGCTCGGCGAGGATTTCCGCCTCGTCCGGCTCGTATTCATAGACCGCCCCGCCAAGCGCATCTTCTTGGCCCTTGGTTTCGGCGGGGATGGTGGCCGGAATGATCTGCTGGGCGGTGGGGATCTGACTGATCACCGACTTGAAGCGCGAGAAGAACAGCGTGGCCACGTCGAACGCGCCCTGGGCGAACAGTTCCAGCACCCTCTCCGAGGCGCGCTCGGCATGCTCGAAAGAAAGCTGGCGGACGCCCCGGAATTCGATCGTCTCGATGATGAAGGGCGCGAATTGGCGCCTGAGCTGGTCGAAGCCCTTCTTGCCGACGCAGAGGATCTTGACCTGCTTGCCGTCGGCGAGCAGCCGGTTGATATGCTCGCGCGCGAGCCGGACGATGGCCGAGTTGAAGGCGCCACATAGCCCGCGCTCGGCGGTGCAGACCACGAGCAGATGCACCTGGTCCTTGCCGGTGCCGACCATCAGCGGCGAGCCGCCTTCGCGGCCGGCCAGCGCGGTCGCCAGATTGGCCAGCACCGCCTCCATGCGCGTGGCGTAGGGCCGGGCGGCTTCCGCCGCGGTCTGCGCGCGCCGGAGTTTCGCCGCGGCCACCATCTGCATGGCCTTGGTGATCTTCTGCGTCGCCTTGACCGAGGCGATGCGGTTTCTGAGTTCCTTCAGCGACGGCATGGATGACTCACGCGAAGGCCTTGGCGAATTTGTCGACCGCCGCTTTCAGCTTGTCGCCGGTCTCCTTGGTGATTTCCTTCTTGTCGCGGATGTCGTCGAGGATGTCCTGATGATCGGCGCGCACATAGCGGAGCAATTCGGCCTCGAAGCGCTGGACGGCGGAGACCGGGATCGGATCGAGATAGCCGTTCACGCCCGCATAAATTACGACCACCTGCTCCTCGACCTTCAGCGGGGAGAATTGCGGCTGCTTCAAGAGCTCGGTCAGCCGCGCGCCGCGATTCAAGAGGCGCTGGGTGGTGGCGTCGAGGTCCGAGCCGAACTGGGCGAAGGCGGCCATCTCGCGATATTGCGCGAGCTCGCCCTTGATCTTGCCGGCAACCTGCTTCATCGCCTTCACCTGCGCGGCGGAGCCCACGCGCGACACTGACAGACCCACATTCACCGCAGGCCGGATGCCCTGGTAGAACAGGTCGGTCTCGAGGAAGATCTGGCCGTCGGTGATGGAGATCACGTTGGTCGGGATATAGGCCGACACGTCGTTGGCCTGGGTCTCGATCACCGGCAGCGCGGTCAGCGAGCCGGAGCCGTTGTCCTTGTTCAGCTTGGCGGCGCGCTCCAAGAGGCGCGAGTGAAGATAGAACACGTCGCCCGGATAGGCCTCGCGCCCCGGCGGGCGGCGGAGCAGCAGCGACATCTGGCGGTAGGCCACGGCCTGCTTGGAGAGATCGTCGTAGCACACGACCGCATGCATGCCGTTGTCGCGGAAGAACTCGCCCATGGCGCAGCCGGAGAAGGGCGCAAGGAACTGCATCGGCGCGGGGTCGGAAGCGGTGGCGGCGACGATGATGGAGTAGGGCAGCGCGCCGTTGTCCTCCAGCACCTTGACGAACTGAGCCACGGTGGACCGCTTCTGGCCGATGGCGACATAGATGCAATAGAGGCTCGACTTGTCGTCGCCCTGCGCGTTGATCGATTTCTGGTTGAGGATGGTGTCGAGAATGATGGCGGTCTTGCCGGTCTGGCGGTCGCCGATGATCAGTTCGCGCTGGCCACGGCCGATCGGGATCAGCGCATCGATGGCCTTGAGGCCGGTCTGCATCGGCTCATGCACCGACTGGCGCGGGATGATGCCCGGCGCCTTGACGTCGACCCGGCGCTTCTCGTCGAATTTGATCGGCCCCTTGCCGTCGATCGGATTGCCGAGCGCGTCGACCACGCGGCCGAGCAGGCCCTTGCCGACCGGCACCTCGACGATGGCGCCGGTGCGCTTGACCACGTCGCCTTCCTTGATGTGGCGATCGTCGCCGAAAATCACGATGCCGACATTGTCGACTTCGAGGTTGAGCGCCATGCCGCGGGTGCCGTCGGCGAACTCGACCATCTCGCCGGCCTGCACCTTGTCGAGACCGTAGACGCGAGCGATGCCGTCGCCGACCGACAGCACCTGGCCGATCTCGGCGACTTCGGCTTCCTGTCCGAAATTCTTGATCTGCTCCTTGAGGATCGCGGAGATTTCAGCGGCCCTGATATCCATTAGCCAACCTCTTTCATGGCAACTCTGAGGGAATTCAATCTCGTGCGCAGCGAGGAGTCGATCATGCGGCTGCCGACCTTAACCACCAGCCCGCCGAGCAGCGCGGGATCGACCCGCTCCTCCAGCATGACGTCCTTGCCGAGCGCGGCCTGCAGCGCCTGCTTCAGCGCGGTAACTTGCGTCTCGGTGAGCTTTGCGGCGGCGATGACGGTGGCGGACGTCTCGCCGCGATGGCGGGCGAGCAGGCTGCGGAAGCCGCGGATCATGTCGGGCACGGCGAACAGGCGGCGGTTCTTGGCGGCGAGCAGCAGGAAGTTCCGGGCGAGGCCGCCGATGCCGATCTCGTCCAGTACCGCGGCGAGCGCCTTGCTTTGCTCCCCGGCGGAGTAGACCGGGCTCTTGACCAGTCTGAGGAGCTCGCCGGAGCCGTTGAGGGCCGCGTCGAATAGATTGAGGTCCGCGGCGACCTGATCGAAGGCCTTCGCTTCGAGCGCCAGCTCGAACAAGGCCGTCGCATAGCGGCCGGCTACGCCCGAAACGATATCTGCCTCTGCTGCCACCGAAACGCCTCTCCTCCCGAACGGGCGCTTACAAACCAAGCGGCCGCGCCCCCCGGACCCGAGAAATGCTGGGATTTGGTGCCTCCGCGGCAACAGGTTGAGCCTGCTGCATGGTCCCCGGGAAGCCCGCGGAGCCTGTATCATATGGGTGCGGGGGGTGCAACCTGGAGCATGCCGCAAAACGCCGCGAAAAGCCGGAAAACGCGGGCCTTGCGCGGGCAATTCGCTGCTATCGGGGCCGGTCAGGGGCTCGAGCGGAAAGCTACAGAAACGAATAGGGATCGACGTCGACCACGAGGCGGACGTCGCCCTTCGGCTTAGGGACTTGGCTCAGCCAAAGGCGCAGATAGGCCTGCATATTGGCCTCGCGCGCTGCCTTGACCAATAGCCTCACCCGGTGGCGGCCGCGGATCACCGGCAGCGGCGCCTCGGCCGGGCCCAGCACCTGGATCTTGGCTGCGGGCGGCGCGGCCAGCGCCACGGCGCGGGCGTAAGCCTCCGCCGCATCGCGCGCGCTGCCGCTGACCAGCAGCGACGCGAGCCGGCCGAAGGGCGGCAGTCCGGAATCGCGCCGTGCCGCGATCTCCCGTTCCAGGAAGGTGTCGCGGTCGCCGGAAACCAGCGCCTGGATCACCGGATGCTCCGGCATATAGGTCTGGATCAGGCCTCGGCCGGGGATCGCCTCGCGCCCGGCGCGGCCCGTAACCTGATTGAGCAGCTGGAAGGTGCGCTCGGCGGCGCGCGGATCGGCCTGCGCCAGGCCGAGATCGCCGTCGACCACGCCGACCAGGGCCAGCCCCGGGAAATGGTGCCCCTTGGCGACGAGCTGCGTGCCGATGACGACATCGACCTCGCGCTCCTCGATTTCGCGCAAGGTCTGGCGGAGCTCGCCGATCGACGGCGTCAGGTCGCTCGACAGCAGTACGCGGCGCGCCTCGGGAAAGCGCTCGTTAATCTCCTCGGCGATGCGTTCGATGCCGGGCCCGCAGGGCACCAGCGAATGTTCCGCGCCGCAATTCGGGCAGGTTTCCGGGACGGGAATGAAGGTGCCGCAATGATGGCATTCGAGCCGCTTGCGGAAGCGGTGCTCGACCAGCCAAGCCGAGCAATTCGGGCACTCGAACCGGAAGCCGCATTTGCGGCACAAGGTCATCGGTGCATAGCCGCGGCGATTGAGGAACAGCAGCGCCTGCTCGCCGCGCGCCAAGGTCTCTGCCACGGCCTCGACCAGCACCGGTGACAGCCAGCGCCCGCGCTCGGGCGGGCTGGCGCGCATGTCGATCGCCGTGATCGCCGGGAGTCCGGCAGCCTTGTAGCGAACTTCGAGCCGGATGTGGCGATAGCGGCCTTGCTCGGCGTTGACCAGGCTCTCGATCGACGGCGTGGCGGAGCTCAGCACCACCGGCGCGCCGCCGAGATGCCCCCGGACCACCGCCATGTCGCGCGCCTGATAGGTCACGCGCTCTTCCTGCTTGTAGCTTGGGTCGTGCTCCTCATCGACGACGATCAGACCGAGATCGGGGAAGGGGAGGAACAGGGCCGAGCGCGCGCCGACCACGAGCTTCGCCTGGTTCTCGGCCACGGCCCGCCAGATGCGCCCGCGCATCGGCGCCGAAACGCCGGAGTGCCATTCGGCCGGCCTCGCGCCGAAGCGCTGCTCGCAGCGGGAAATGAACTGGCTGGTGAGCGCGATCTCCGGCATCAGCACCAGCACCTGCTGGCCGCGCGCCAGCGCCGCGGCGATCGCCTCGAAATAGACCTCGGTCTTGCCGGAGCCGGTGACGCCGTCGAGCAGGGTTACGCTGAACCCGTCGGCGGTGTTCTCGAGCAACGCGCTCGCGGCGTCGGCCTGCTCGTTGGTGAGCTTCGCCCGTTCGCGCGAGGTATCGAGCTTCATGGCGTGCCAGTCGGGCAGCGGCTCGGTGGCGAGCGCGCCGGCATCCACCAGCCCGTCGATCACGCCCGGGCTGACGCCGGCTGCCTCGGCCAGGCTCGACTTGACCCAGATCAGGCCGTTGCCGGCGGCTTCGAGCACCCGCGCGCGGGCAGGGGTTATGCGCTGAGGCGGAGGTCCTGCCAGACGAACGCCGTAGCGCGGCGCCGGCGGATCGAACGCGCGTCCGGCGCTCATCATCATGCGCAACACCATGCCGGGCGAGGAAAGCGTGTAGCGGGAGACCCAGTCGGCGAATTCGAGCGAGACGGGCGGCAGCGGCGGCACGCTGTCGAGTACTTCGACGATCTCGCGGAGCTTGTTGCGCTCGATCTCGGGCGGCGCTTCGCCTTCCGCGCGCGGCCAGACGACGCCGAGATATTCGACCGGGCCGAGGGGTACGACCACGAATTGCCCCGGCGCGGTCCCCATGCCGGCCGGCACGAGATAGTCGTAGGGTGCCGGCAGGGCGAGCGGCAGCAGCACGGGAACGGTCGCAGGCGCAGCGGAGGGGCCGCGCGGGGGCTTGGTTTTGGGTTTCGCCAGGGCTCGCTCGTTCGGTTAATCGAGGGTTAACGACTCACGCATCCATAGTAGCCTCGGGATTGCGCGCGATTCACAGACCAAATTCAGGGATTCCAGCTTTGGCGAAAGAGGCTGAGGCGCCAGGATATCAGGGTACCGCGCTCGTCCGCGAAGCGGTCGAGGACTGGCTCGCTTATCTCCACGTCGAGCGCCAGCTCGCGGCCAACACGGCGGAAGCCTATGCGCGGGACATTTCCCAGTTCCTCGCGTTTCTCGCAGTCCATTTCAACAAGCTGCCGGACATGAACTACCTGCTCGCGTTGAAAGCGCGCGACGTGCGGGCATTTCTCGCCGCACGGCGTAGCGAGGAGGTGGGCAGCCGCAGCCTTGCGCGGACGCTGAGTGCGCTGCGCATGTTCTACAAATTCCTCGAGCGGCGCGGCTACGGCAAGAACGACGCGATTCGCTCGGTAGCCCTGCCGAAACTGCCGCATTCGGTGCCGAAGCCGCTCACCGCGCCGAAGGCCACGGCCCTGGTCGAGGGGATGGATCTCGCGGACGGCGACGCGCCGGAATGGGTAATCGCCCGCGATACGGCAGTGCTGGCGCTGCTTTACGGCTCCGGCTTGCGCATCTCCGAGGCGCTGTCGCTGAAGCGGCGGGAGGCGCCGATCAAAGGCCGCGACATGCTGCGCGTGACGGGGAAGGGCGGCAAGACGCGGGTGGTCCCGGTGCTGCCGATCGTCCGCGAAGCGGTGGCCGAGTATCTCAGGCTCTGCCCGCTGAAGATCGGCGCCGACGATCCGCTGTTCGTCGGCGTGCGCGGCAAGCAGCTCTCGCCCCGTCTCATCCAGCTCCGGATCGCTCGCGCCAGAGCCTTGCTCGGCTTACCGGAGACGGCGACCCCGCATGCCCTGCGGCACTCGTTCGCCACGCATCTGTTGGGTGCCGGCGCCGATCTGCGGGCGATCCAGGAGCTGCTCGGTCACGCCAGCCTGTCGACGACCCAAGGCTATACCGAGGTCGACCGGGCGCATCTGCTGAAGGCCTATACCAGCGCCCATCCCCGCGCCTGATCCGGCGGAGGGTTTCGCGCTAGCCCTTCTTGTGCGAGCGAGGAACGTGGTAGAACACGGCCTGTATCGGAGGCCATGTGCGCGGACTGGGAATGATCGTTGCGGCGCTTTGTCTCTCCGCCTTCGCGCGCGGCTCGGAATCACGTCCACAGCGGGAGCTCGGCATGCGCCGTATCAAAACAGTTAAGTCGTCGGTGTTGAAACTTCCGCCTGTCGCTCTGCCGGCGGCCGCGGCAGGACCCGCGGCGCTGGCCGCTGTGGCGATTGGTTCGATGGCAATCGGCGCGCTGACGGTCGGGGCACTCGCCATCGGCGCGCTGGCTGTCGGCAGGCTCGAGATCCGCAAAGCGCGGCTGCGCGTGGTCGAGATCGACGATCTTACCGTGCGCCGCCTCCGCGTGATCGAGCAGCCTAGCGAAGGATCGGCCGAATGAACCTCCTGCGGACGATGCGCTTCGTCGCCTTGTTGCTCGCGGCGCTGACCTTGGGGCTCGGCTTCGGCCATCTGATGCAGCTCCCCTCGCGCATGGGCTGGGACCAATATCTCTGGGTCGGCTCCACGGTGCAGGGCGGGCTTTACGCCATGTTCGGCTCGATCGGCGCGATCCTCTTCGTGGCAACGGTGATCGCGCTGGCCCTGCTCGCCTATTTCGTGCGCGAGCATGATCGGCCCGGTTTCGCCCTGGCCGCCGCCGCGGGGCTGTTCGCGCTGGCGCTGGTGCTGTGGTGGATGCTGGTCTATCCGGTCAATGTCGAACTGGCGACATGGGTCGACGGTCCGGTGCCGGTGGATTGGACCGCCTATCGCGCGCGCTGGGAATGGGGCCACGCGATCATCGCCGGGGTCGAGTTGCTGGGATTCGCCGCGCTGGTCGGCTCGGTGCTGGCCGACACGCCGCGCAATCTGCGTTGAACCTGGTTACATATGGATCGGGCGCTTGTCGACAGCGAGTGCTGCTTCCTTGATCGCCTCGTTCAAGGTCGGATGCGCATGGCAGATGCGTGCTAAATCCTCGGCCGAGCCGCCGAACTCCATCAGCACCGCGGCCTCGGCGATCATGGTGCCGGCGTCGGCGCCGATGATGTGCACGCCGAGGACCTTGTCGGTCGCCTCTTCGGCGAGAATTTTGACGAAGCCCTCGGTGGTGCGGTTGACCTTGGCGCGGCCATTGGCAGTGAACGGAAACTTTCCCGCCCGATAGGCGATGCCGGCCTCCTTCAGTTCCTCCTCGGTCTTGCCGACCGAGGCGACCTCGGGGGCGGTATAGACCACACTGGGGATCACGTCGTAATTCACGTGGCCGGCCTGGCCGGCGAGGATCTCGGCAAGCGCAATGCCTTCGTCCTCGGCCTTGTGCGCCAGCATCGGCCCTTTGATTACGTCGCCGATGGCGTAGATGCCGGGCACGCTGGTTGTGAATTTGTCATCGACTACGACCCGGCCGCGATTGTCGCATCTGATCTCCGCCTCGGCGAGGCCAAGCCTCTGTGTATTCGGTACTCGGCCGATCGCGACCAGCACCACGTCGCATTCGAGCGTCTCTTGCTTCCCGCCTTTGGCGGGCTCAAGGGTAAGCTTGAGGGACGTGTCCTTGGCATCGACGCCGACAACCCTGGTGCCGAGCTTGAAGGCAAGACCCTGCTTGGCCAGCGTGCGCTGGAGCTGCCTGGCGACTTCGCCGTCGAGACCCGGCGCCACGCGATCGAGCATTTCCACCACGGTTACTTGCGAGCCGAGCCGCGACCAGACCGAGCCGAGCTCGAGCCCGATATAGCCCGCGCCGATCACCACCATGCGCTTCGGCACCTCGGGCAGCGACAGCGCGCCGGTCGATGAGACGATGCGCCTCTCGTCGATGGCGACGCCGGGAAGGTTGGCAACCTCGGAACCTGTGGCGATGACGACATTCGTTGCCTCTACCACCTGCTTCTCGCCATTGATGAAAGTGACCTCAACCTTGCCGGGCCCCAGGATGCGGCCGGTGCCGTGAAAATGGTCGATCTTGTTCTTCTTCAGGAGATAAGCGACGCCGTCGACATTGCCCTTCACGCCCTGATCCTTGAAGGCGAGCATGGCGGCGAGATCGAGCTCCGGCGTCACCTTGATGCCCATGGCGGCGAAGCCGTTTGTCGCCTCCGCATAGCGCTCACTGGCATGCAGCAGTGCTTTGGAGGGGATGCAGCCGACATTGAGGCAGGTGCCGCCGTGAGTCGCGCGCTTCTCGACCACGGCGACCTTCAGCCCTAGCTGCGCCGCGCGGATGGCGCAGACATAGCCTCCGGGTCCGGTGCCGATGACGATGAGATCGAAGGTTGCCATGTGATGGTCTATCAAACCTCGTCAAGCCCGGCGTGACGTAGGAATATTTCTTGCCTTAGCAGAAAGCCTCTCACAGATCGAGCACGAGGCGCTTGGGGTCCTCGAGCGAGTCCTTGATATGCACCAGGAAGGTGACGGCCTCTTTGCCGTCGACCAGGCGGTGATCGTAGGAGAGCGCGAGATACATCATCGGCCGCGCCACGATCTGCCCGTCGCACACCACGGCGCGCTCCTCGATCCGGTGCATGCCGAGAATGCCCGATTGCGGCGCGTTGAGGATCGGGGTGGAGAGCAGCGAGCCGTAAATGCCGCCATTGGAGATGGTGAAGGTGCCGCCTTGCATCTCCTCGAGCGACAGCTTGCCCTCCCGCGCGCGCTTGCCGAAATCGGCTATGGCGGCCTCGATCTCGGCCAGGCTCATGCGGTCGGCGTCGCGCAGCACCGGCACGACCAGGCCGCGTTCGGTGCCGACGGCGACGCCGATATGATAGTAATTCTTGTAGACGATATCCTCGCCGTCAATCTCGGCATTGACTGCGGGAATGTCCTTCAGCGCGGCAGCGGCCGCTTTCACGAAGAACCCCATAAAGCCGAGCTTCACGCCGTGTTTCTGCTCGAAGGCATCGCGATAATCCTTCCGCAGTTGCATGACCGCACTCATGTCCACGTCGTTGAACGTGGTGAGCATGGCGGCGGTGTCTTGCGCCTCTTTCAGCCGCTTGGCGATGGTTTGGCGTAAGCGCGTCATGCGCACGCGCTCCTCGCGCTCGGAATTGTCCTTGGTGACAGGCGCCCGCGGCTGCGGCGGCGCCTTCGGCTTGCGCTCCTTCTCCAGCAGCGCCCTGGCGGCGCGCTCGACAGCACCGAGCGCGTCGTGCTTCAGCACTTGCCCGCGGCGGCCAGAACCTTTGACGTCGTGTGCGTCAATGGCGGCCTCCGTTAAGATTTTGCGCGCGGCAGGGGAGGGCGGCATTTCTTCGCCGCTCACCTCCTCGCGGCGGTGAGGCTCGCGCTCGAGCTCCTTTGGCTCGGGCGCCGGTGCCGGGCGAAGATTGGGCTGATCGGCGACCGTGGCGGCCTCGGTCATGACCGGCTCGGCGGCCGGTTGCGGTTCGGCTTGCTTGGCCTTGCCGCCACCTTCGCTGATGGCGCCGAGCAAAGCGCCGACCGCGACAGTCTCGCCGGGTTTGACGACGATTTCGGACAAAACGCCCGAGGCGGGCGCGGGCACCTCGACCGTGACCTTATCGGTCTCCAGTTCGACCAGAGGCTCGTCGGCGGCAACCGCGTCGCCGGGCTGCTTGAACCATCGGCCGACCGTGGCCTCGACGACGGATTCGCCTAAGGCCGGCACCCGGATCTCAGTCGCCATGGCTCATTGCCTCTTGGTCGCCGTCTAGGTCAGCGCTTCTTCCAGGAACACCTTCAGCTCGCGCAAATGCTTGCTCATCAAGCCGGTCGCGGTCGAGGCCGAACTCGGCCGCCCCACATAGCGCGGCCGCCGATGCTCGCCGCCGATATGGGTGAGCACCCATTCGAGATTGGGTTCGATGAAGCTCCAAGCGCCCATGTTTTTGGGCTCCTCCTGGCACCATACCATCTCGGCGTCTTTGAAGCGGGAAAGTTCCTGGATCAGCGCGCGCGCCGGGAAGGGGTAAAGCTGCTCGACGCGCAGCAAATACACGTCGTCGATGCCGCGTTGCTCTCGCTCCTCGTAGAGATCGTAATAGACCTTGCCGGAGCAGAGCACCACGCGCCTGATTTTCTCGTCTGGGACTATCTTGATCGCCTGGTCGGGGAGGAACTGGGCGTCGTCCCATAGCAGGCGATGGAAGCTCGACTCCGGACCGAACTGCGCCAAGCTGGAGACCACGCGCTTGTGACGGAGCAGCGACTTCGGCGTCATCAGCACCAGCGGCTTGCGGAACTGGCGGTGCAGCTGGCGGCGCAGAATGTGGAAATAGTTGGCGGGGGTAGTGCAGTTGGCGATCTGCCAATTGTCCTCGGCGCAGAGTTGCAGATAGCGCTCAAGACGGGCGGAGGAATGCTCCGGTCCCTGACCCTCATAGCCGTGCGGCAGGAGCAGGACGAGGCCGGACATGCGCAGCCATTTCCGCTCGCCCGAGGAGATGAACTGGTCGACGATGACTTGGGCGCCATTGGCGAAGTCGCCGAACTGTGCCTCCCACAGCACCAAGGCGTTGGGTTCGGCGAGGCTGTAGCCGTATTCAAAGCCAAGCACGGCTTCTTCGGACAGCATTGAGTTGATCACCTCGAACGTCGCCTGCTCCCTGGAAATGTGCTTGAGCGGCGTGTATTTTTTCTCGTTCACCTGGTCCATCAGCACGGCGTGCCGCTGCGAAAAGGTGCCGCGCTCGGAATCCTGCCCCGAGAGCCTGACGCGATAACCTTCGACCAGGAGCGTGCCGAAGGCGAGCGCCTCGGCGGTAGCCCAGTCGATGCCTCTGCCTTCGTCGATCATCTTGCGCCGGTTGGAGAGGATGCGGACGATTGTCTTGTGCGGAGTGAAGCTCTTAGGGAAGGACGTGATCTTGCGGCCGACCTCCTTGAGCAGATCGAGATCAACCCCGGTCACGCCGCGGCGGGCGCCTTCATCGGCATGGCCGATGCCAGACCATTTGCCGTCGAGCCAGTCGGCGCGATTGGGACGATAGGCTTCCCCGGCCGCGAACTCGTCCTCAAGCTGGGCGCGAAAGCCGGCCTGCATGCGGTCGACCTCGGCGTGGGAGAGCAACCCCTCTTCGACAAGTTTGCCGGAATAGACCTCGACCACGCTCGGATGCTTGGCGATGCGCTGATACATGAGCGGCTGGGTGAAGGCGGGCTCGTCGGCCTCGTTATGGCCGTGGCGCCGATAGCAGAACATGTCGATCACAACAGGCTTGCGGAAGCGCTGGCGGAACTCGATGGCGATCTTGGCGACATGCACCACGGCCTCAGGGTCGTCGCCGTTCACATGAAAGATCGGGGCATCGATCATCTTGGCAAGGTCGGAAGGGTAGGGCGAGGAGCGCGAGAAGCGAGGCGCGGTGGTGAAGCCGATCTGGTTGTTGACGATAAAATGCAGCGAGCCGCCGGTACGGTGGCCGCGCAAGCCGGACAGCCCGAGGCACTCGGCAACGACGCCTTGGCCGGCGAAGGCGGCATCGCCATGCAACAGCAGCGGCAAGACTTCTTTGCGCTCGCTGTCGTCGCGCTGATCCTGCTTGGCGCGCACCTTGCCGAGCACGACCGGATCGACGATCTCGAGATGCGACGGGTTGGCGGTCAGCGAGAGATGCACGCGGTTCTGGTCGAACTCGCGATCGGAAGAGGCGCCGAGGTGGTATTTCACGTCGCCCGAGCCCTCGACGTCGTCCGGATGAGCGGAGCCGCCTCTGAACTCGTTGAAGATCGCCCTGAAGGGTTTGGCCATGACGTTGGCGAGGACGTTCAGGCGCCCGCGATGCGGCATGCCGATGACGATCTCGTTCACGCCAAGTTGGCCGCCGCGCTTGATGATCTGCTCCAGCGCCGGCACCATCGACTCGCCGCCGTCCAGGCCGAAGCGCTTGGTGCCGGTATATTTCACGTTGAGAAAGCGCTCGAAGCTCTCGGCCTCGATCAGCTTCTTCAGGATCGCGAGCTTGCCTCTTGCCGTGAATGCGACCTCTCTCCCTTCGATCCGCTCCTGAATCCAGGCGCGCTGCTCGGGGTCGGAGATATGCATGTATTCGACGCCGATATGGCCGCTATAAGTGTGCTTCAGAACGACGAGGATTTCACGCAAGGTCGCGAATTCGAGACCGAAGGCGCCGCCGATATAGATCGGCCGGTCATAGTCGGCCTTGGTGAAGCCGTAGGTCCTGGGCTTGAGCTCCGGATGCTCGCGCCGCGTAACGAGTTCGAGCGGATCAAGCTTCGCGGCGAGATGGCCGCGCGTGCGGTAATTGCGGATCAGCATGCGCGCGGCGAGCGTGTCGCGCGCGGCATCGAGCGCCTGCTGCTCGGTCAGCGCGCCCGCGGGAAGCGAGGCTGCCAACGCCTTGCCGCCGGATGGCGCCCAGGAGGGTCCTCGCGCCTCGGCCAGGACGTCGGTCCGGTCGTCATCGAGGCTGGCGAAAAAGGCGCGCCATTCGCGATCGACGGAAGCCGGGTTCTCGTGGTACCGGGCGTGCAGCTCCGCCAGATAGGTCGCGTTGGCGCCTTGCAGGAACGATGTGCGGAGAAACACCTCGTTCAGTTCATGTCGTGTCATCCAATCAACCCCGCCGGTGGTTGAGGGCTACCGGCTTGCCGGGCAAACAAGGCGAGCTTTGGGCGCTCGCCTCACCGCAAATGTAATAGCTGTGCAAGGGTCGTTCCAAGGGCGGCGGGCGAGTTCGCTACCACAATTCCGGCGTCGCGCATTGCCTCAATTTTGTGCTTTGCGTCGCCTTTGCCGCCCGAGATGACGGCACCGGCATGACCCATGCGCCGGCCGGGGGGGGCGGTGGACCCGGCGACGAACCCGACTACCGGCTTCTCGTTGCCACCCTTGATCAGGAATTCGGCGCCGTCTTCTTCGGCGCTGCCGCCGATCTCGCCGATCATGATGATCGCTTCGGTGGCATCGTCTTCGAGGAAAAGCGACAGCGCATCGACGAAATTGGTGCCGTTGACGGGATCGCCGCCGATGCCGATGCAGGTCGATTGGCCGAGGCCGACGGCGGTGGTTTGCGCCACCGCCTCGTAGGTCAGCGTACCGGAGCGCGAGACGATGCCGACCTTGCCGGGC
>JAWOJH010000114.1:0-3125 GCA_046481725.1 Methyloceanibacter sp.
GCTCGTCGCCGCGGGGGAGCTGCGGCTCAGCGGCGACGGGCGGCTCGCCGTCGAGCATCAGGCGGCCGCCGTCGAGGCGGCAGAGATGCGCGCCGACCCGCTCTACCAGCCCGAGGGCGACGAGGGGGCTGACGGTGCGTTCCCCGATCTGGACGCCGGGGCGGAAGGCGAGGTGGCACTCGCCGCGATGGAGGACGAGGAGGCGGAGAGTCTGCCGCCGGAGCCCAAAGTTCGCCTCGATCTCGATTGCCTGCCGGAGGACCTCGTTGGCGTGCTGCAACGCGCGCACGGGCCTGGCCGCAGCGTGAGGCGGTGCGAGCCGAGCTGCCTGCCGGCGCCAACGGGCGTGCCGCAGGCCCAGCTCGACGCGCTACAGGCAAGGAATGGCGTAGTGTGGTGCCGCGCCTGCGTGCCGATCAAAGGACGCCTAGCGCTGGATGACGTGCGGCGCATCGAACAGGCGGGCCATATCCGGCTTTGCGCCACCCCGCCGCGGCAGCTGCTGCTTTACGGGGACGGCAGCGGCGAGAATTTGCGGTCCTATATGCGGGTGCGCGAGCTTTACCGGGCGCTGCCTCCCGGCGAGGAGGACCCCGACGCGTTCGCCGTGGTGATCGGCAATCGCAGCTACGACAAGCTGCCGCGCAGCGCCACCTCCTATAATGACGCCGACGCGATCTATGCCTTTCTCACCGAGCATCTCGGCTACCGGCCCGACAACATCATCGACCTCAGGGATGCCAAAAAGGCCGAGTTCGAAAAGGCGTTCGGCGCCAGCCCGGGCGCCGAGGGAGACCTTGCCCGGCTGGTGGAGGACCAGCCCAACGCCAAGGTGCTCATCTACTATTCGGGGCACGGCGCCACCGACGCCGGCCAGAACGAGGTCTATCTGTTGCCCGCCGACGGCGCGCCGTTCCGGGAGGAAGTCGACGGCTATAAATTGTCGACGCTCTACGCCAATCTTGCCAGGCTGCCGGCCAAATCGGTGATCGTGCTGCTCGAGACGGACTATGGACGCGACCACGGACCGCACATCCTGCCGCCAAACCTGCCGGAGACGATGGTCACGGCGCTGCCGCGGGCTTCGGTCCCGGGCCTGACCGTGCTTGCCGCTTCCGACCGGGGGCAGCGCGCGCTGGTCGACGTGACCTACGACATCGGGCTGTTTACTCGCTACTTGATCGAAGGGTTGGCAGGCGCCGCCGATCTTGCGCCGGTCGGCAACGGCGATGGCAAGCTCGATAGCGCCGAGATCTATGTCTACACCGCCGCCTTCGTCGATCTCGCCGCCCGCAAGACCTTCGGCCTGCTCCAGCAGCCGATCTACTCCAGCGCCGCGACCAGCGTGCTCACCAGCGCGCGGTCGGCTCCGTCGCGATCGCACTGACCGGAAGCTCCAAGCAGATTGTTCGTGGCGCGCGAGAAACCGCTTTACATTGGGTCGCGGATTTCATACGGACCACCGGGCTCGGAGGCGGTTTCGCTCGAGGGCAGCAACTGACATCGGCAATCTCGTGTGGGAGTAGACATGGGATGGACGTTTTCACTTCTGCCGCGGAACTTCTGCGACAACGCCACCCGGAGCGGCCGGTCTTAGCTCTAAGGCCTCATGCCGCGCGGCGCGCGGCGAACTGGTTCCTCAGCAACTTCCCTGGCCGCGTGCTGTACGCAGCTAAGGCGAATGACGCGCCCCCGATCATCGCCGCGCTGGCGGAAGCGGGCATCCGCGATTTCGATGTCGCCTCGCTGCCGGAGATCGAGCGGCTGGCCGCAATTCCCGGCGCCGAGCTCTATTATATGAACCCGGTCAAGTCGCGGGGCGCCATCGCGCGCGCCTATCGCGAATTCGGCGTGCGCCGCTTCGCGTTCGACAGCGACGAGGAATTGGACAAGATTCTGGAGGAGACTGGCGGCGCGGACGACCTCACGCTGTTTCTGCGCGTGGCCTGTCCCAATACGCATAGCCTGATCCCGCTCGAGGGCAAGTTCGGCGCGCCGGCCGAGCAGGCCCCGGCGCTTCTGCTACGTGCGCGCCAGGTCGCGGGCCGGCTGGGCATCACCTTCCATGTCGGTTCGCAGGCGGTCGTGCCGGCCGCGTTCGGCGAGGCAATCCGTCAAATTGGCCAGTTAATCGTCACCTCCGGGGTGATGGTCGACGCCATCGATATCGGCGGCGGCTTCCCGAGCCGCTATCCGCATTCCGACCCGCCGGACCTCGAGGTCTTCGTCGACGAGGTGGCGCGGGCGGCCGACGAGCTGGCCGTCAAGCATTCCTGCGAGCTCCTCTGCGAGCCGGGCCGCGCGCTGGTGGCCGAAGCCGAGTCCGTGATCGTGCGGGTGGATGCCCGCCGTGGCAACGCGCTCTATGTCAATGACGGGGCATTCGGCACCCTGTTCGACGCCGCCTATTGCGGCTTCCGTTTCCCGGCCCGGCTGGTGGCCACATCGCGCCGCAGGTCGAAGCCGGTGACCGAATTCTCGCTTTACGGGCCGACCTGCGACAGCTCCGACTATCTGCCGGGGCCGTTCGTGCTGCCCGACAGCGTGCGCGAGGGAGACTATATCGAGATCGGCCAGATCGGCGCCTATGGCCGGGTCTTGGCGAATCGTTTCAATGGCTTCGGCGCATATGATGAGGTCGTGCTGACCGACGAGCCGATGCTCTCGATGTATGCGGGCGCCGAGGCGCCTGCGGTTATGCTCCTGAAGGCGGCGCGCGCCTGAGGTGCCGGTCACGCTTTGGCGGGTGGACCTGACCCCGCCCAAATTTGCTAGACTATGGGGACTGCGACCCCATGGCCCGGATGCGATATGCGGGCCATGGTCCCCGACGGGCGAAATGCAGGAGCCGGTTTGGCATGGCACCGGAGTCCCTTGCGAGCCTCCAGATGGAGGGGGAGCGCCGACACCTGACCGTCAGGCAGTGTCAGAGCAAATCAGCTTGAGCCGGGATGTGGTATTCCATAGCTTGCAGCGATGCAAAATCCCTTCCGCTATTTCAACAGTTCGCCCGCGATCATCCGGCTTGCGGTGATGATGTATGTCCGGTTTCCCCTGTCGCAGCGACATCTGCCACGAGACGGTACGGTTCTGGTGGAACCGGTTCGGTCCGCTGTTTGCAGCGG
>JAWOJH010000122.1:0-8690 GCA_046481725.1 Methyloceanibacter sp.
ACCAAGAATCCACAGGGCAATCCCAGACAGTTTTGAAGGACTGGCAATTTACACGGCTGAGGTGGTTGATGGGGTTCATGACAATAAGATGCTCGCGGTAAGCTCGTCGAGCTGGGCGCGGCGCTCGTCGATCTCCCGCTCGATGCGCGTCCGCGCCTCCGCCAAGGTGAGGCCGCCGATGCGGGCATTGATATAGTTCGACGCCTCGTGCAGCGAGGAGAGCGGCAGGCCCTCGGGCAGGGCGATGATGCGGTTCTCGACGTCGCCGTCCTCTCCGACCAGAACGGCGAGCGCGCGGCCCTGACTGAGATTGACGAACTCGACATGCTTCAGCCGCTTGCTCTGCTTGTCCACCAGTACGACGCCGGCGCAGCGCGACAGGCCCGACAGCATTTCGCCCGCCTCGCCGAGCAGGTCTTCGATCGCCCGGGGGCGGCCGCTCCCGGCAATCCGGCTCTCGATTTGGCTCCGCTCCTCGCCGCTGATATCGCCGAGCTCGAGCAAGCCGTCGATGAACAGGCGCAAGCCGGTCTGGGTCGGCAGCCGTCCCGCGCTGGTATGCGGCGCGTAGATCAGGCCGAGACCTTCGAGGTCGGACATCACATTGCGCACCGAGGCGGGCGACAGGGTCATTGGCAGGGCGCGACTCAGATTGCGCGAGCCCACCGGCTCTCCGGTGAAGAGATAGGTCTCGACGATCCGTTTGAAGATTTCGCGCGAGCGCTCATTGAGCTGCCGCAGGCCAATGGCGGCCTCCGCGGCGGCTTTCGCCTCGCTGGGGTTGGTGTGACGCATGACCAGGGAAATCTAGGAGCCCGGCCTGCGGGCGTCAAATCCACTAAACTAATTGAGCGGGGCGCATTCGGGCAGAGTCGGGGCTGCGAACTCGTCGGGATTGCCGAAATGGGCGAAGTACCGAGATTTGATGGCCTTGATCGGCATGATGATGAACACATCCGTGGTGCCGAACTGGTGATCGATGACGGCGCCATCGCCCACATACGCGCCGACCCGCAAATAGCCCTTGATCAGGGGCGGCAGGGCCTTGAGCGCGGCGCGTGCATTGACCGACTCCGCCGGCATCATGTTCATATCGATGCGCCGATGATCGTGCGCCCTGACCCTCCAGGCGTGCGGCGCCAGCGCGGAATGATACAGGAAGCTGAGCGCCTGGGCGTGCGCCGCCGGATCGGTGCCTTCGAAACTGGCGCAGCCGATCATGACGTCGGCGCCATGCTCGCGCACATAGGACCACACGCCCTGCCACAGCAACTCGAGCGTGCGCCTATTGCGATAAGGTTTGAGCACGCAGGAGCGGCCAAGCTCGACGAAGCGATACTCAGGCTTCGCCCGGATCAACGAGGCGATGTCGTACTCGCCTTGCGTATAAAAGCCGTCATACAGGTCGGCGACGTCCTGGCGCAGCACGCGATAGGTGCCGACGACTTTGGAGCGGCGCCAGCGGCGGCCGTCATTCGGCGCGCCGCGATCGAGCACCAGCAGATGGTCGAAGATCGGATCGTATTCATCCTCGTCGCGCCGCGAAAGCATGGCGAGCGCGCCGGGTGTCGCCGACATCTCCTCGTAGAATACCTGGTAGCGGAGCCGCTGCGCGCGCCTGATCTCGCTCTTCTTGCGTGCCAGCCGCACTTCGAGCGAACCGATTCGACCGTAGATCTTTGGCGGCTGAAATCGGCCGAACGGGCCTACCACGAATCGGCGGCGTCCTTTCAAGGACGGCCCGCCCTGGCCCGGCCTAAACGACAATCCTGGAAACATGGCCCTACCGCGAAATCTGCCTGTGATCCGGTTTGAACTCGGCTTCATCGGCGCGAACGGCCCCCCGGGACTCCGCGGGGAAGTAAAGCAACTTCCGCCCGCGGGCGCACCGATTCGGCCACAACAAGCGCCGGTTAGCAAACCAATTCGAATTTGATGTGACAGTCTGGGGATAGCGCACAACTTCCCGGTGCGCCGGACTCTCGTCAAGCGGCGCCGCGGCCGGCTCGCGCTTTGGAATTGGCGAGGACCTGCCGCCAGCGGCCAAGCAGGGCTGCCAGATCGGCCTTCTCGAACGGTTTCGCCAGATAGTCGTCGAGCCCCGGCCTCAAGATAGGCGGCGCGGTCCTCGGCGAAGGCATTGGCGGTCAGGGCCACGATGGGCGGCCGTCCGGCGCCTGGACGAGCGTAGTCGGGATAGAGTGCCCGAATGCGCCGCGCCGCTTCGACCCCCTCCATGTCGGGCATGTGGATATCGATCAGGACAATACGAAACCGGTGCCCTTTGCGCCGGCGAGAGCTTCACGCGCTTTGGCGACAGCCTCGGCGCCATTCCTGGTGCGCACCACGGCCGCACCGGATTTCTCCAGCACGGCGCGCGCGAGCAGCGCGTTGATGTCGTTGTCCTCGGCGAGCAGGATCGTCAGTCCCTTTGCTCCGGCAACGGTCGCCGAAGCCGCTTGCCGTGCGGCCGGCGCGGGTGGGTTGCCGGGCGCCGCGTCGAGGCCCGCAAATAGCTGAGTCAGAAGCGACAGCGGCCGAGTTGGACGCACCAGGTAGCAGCCGAAGCCGGCCCGCTGGAAATCGGGGATGTCGCTGCGATCGGCGGGGTCGATCAGCACCACGGCGCGAGCGGGCCGGTCCGGGTCAAGTTGCGCGATGAGCCGAGCAGCGCCGGCGCGGATGCCGGCCCGGTCGGTGAGCACCACCGTGAAGGGACACCCACGCGCGGCGGCGTCGGCCGCGACCCGCTCCGCATCTTTGAGCCGCGCCCGAGCGACGGAGGCGCCTACCGCGACCAGCAGATCGCCGATCAGCCCGGCTTCGACCGCGCCGTTCAGCACCAGCAGGACTCGCTCCCCGGCGCCGGGCCTCGGCCAGGACGCGCCGAGCGGAGCCACGTCCGCGGGCGTGGCGAAAGGCAGGTCGACGGTGAAAGTCGCTCCCAAACCCGGCACGCTGGCGATGCCGATCCGCCCGCCCATCTCTTCCACGAGCCGCTTGGAGATGGCGAGCCCAAGCCCCGTGCCGCTGTGGCGCCGCGACGGACCCTGCTCCGCCTGTTCGAACTCGGCGAAGATGCGATCAACTGCCTCGGGCGGCACGCCTGGGCCGGTGTCGCGCACGGCGAAGCGGATCGTCGCATGGCCGGCACGGGTTGCCCCGTTCGGCGTCGGCTGCAAGGTCAAGGCGACACCGCCGGTCTCGGTGAATTTGATCGCGTTACCTATCAAGTTCATCAGGATCTGGCGGAGCCGCATCTCGTCGCCGACGACCGTACCCGGCAGGTCCGGCGCCGCCAGCCAGCCGATCTCCAGGCCCTTGTCCCGGGCGCGCGGCGCCAGCAACTCGATCACCCCTTGCGCCGCGTCGGTGATTTCAAACGGCGCCGATTTGAATTCGATCTTGCCCGCTTCGATCTTCGAGAAGTCGAGCACTTCGTCGATCAGCGAGAGCAAGGTTTGCGCCGAGGTGGAAATGGCGCGGGCATAGGTGCGCTGCTCGGGCGAAAGTTCGGTATCGAGCAGCAGTCCGGTCATGCCGAGAATGCCGTTCATCGGCTTTCGGATCTCGTGGCTCATCGAGGCCAGGAAGCGCGACTTGGCCTTGGTCGCCTGCATCGCCTGATCGCGGTCCCGCTCGAGCTGAAGTTCGCGATAGCGGGCTTCGCGCTCGCGCAACTCCCATTGCAGGTCTTTGAGGGTCTCGAGCGCCGCGTCGCGCGCCGCGCCCGCGCCGGTCAGGCGGCGCCAGCGCCGCTTGAGACGGCAGAGCAGGCCCGCGCCGCGGGAACTGGATGCACCCGTCTTTGCCATATCACGCTTCACGCCGATGTCTGCGCTTGGCCGGGCGAAACCCGGGATTCCACCGACGCGATACCAAGCAGAGAATGCTTGAGAAAGGCTTTAGCCGAAGGTTTCAGGCCGCTTGCTGGGCCCGGCGCAGCGTCTCGCCGCGATAGCTCAAGGCCTCGGCGATGTGGATGCGGGCGACTTTCTCCTCGCCGTCGAGATCGGCGAGGGTGCGGGCGACCCTAAGCGAGCGATGATAGCCGCGGGCGCTGAGCGAAAGCGCGTCGGCCGCCTCGCGCAGCAGGGTCAGCCCGGCGCGGTCGGGCGCGGCGACCTCCTCCAGCAAAGCGCCGTCGCATTCGGCATTGGTGCGGATACGCGCGAGCTTCAGGGCGGCATAACGCTCGATCTGGACGCGGCGCGCCTGCGTTACCCGCGCACGCACTTCGGCGCTCCCTTCCGCGGCCTGCGGCAGCACGAGGTCCGCCGCCGACACCGCGGGCACCTCGATCTGCAGGTCGATCCGGTCGAGCATCGGCCCGGAGATGCGCGCCTGATAGCGCTCGGCGCAAGACCGGCCCTGGCGGCAGACATAGCCCGGCTCTCCGGCTCTCCCGCAACGGCAGGGATTCATCGCCGCGATCAGCTGGATGCGCGATGGATAGGAGATGCGGTGGTTGGCCCGCGCGATCACCGTTTCGCCGGCCTCGAGCGGCTGGCGCAGCGCATCGAGCACTTGCGGATGAAATTCCGGCAATTCGTCGAGGAACAGCACGCCGAGATGGGCGAGCGCAGCTTCGCCGGGGCGTGGACGCGTGCCGCCGCCGACCAGCGCCGCCATGCTTGCCGAATGATGTGGCGCGCGGAACGGGCGCGCACGGCCGATGCGCCCGCCGGCCAGATCGCCGGCGAGGCTCCGGATCATGCTCACTTCGAGCATCTCTGCGGGCTCGAGCGGCGGCAGGATCGATGGGACCCGCCGCGCCAGCATCGACTTGCCGGCGCCGGGCGGGCCGATCATCAGCAGGTGATGGCCCCCGGCGGCGGCGACTTCGAGCGCGCGCTTGGCGGTCTCGTGGCCCTTGATGTCTCTGAGGTCCGGCATCGCCGCGTCGCCGGGGTCCGGCGTCGGCTCGGGCCGCCGCAAGGTCTGCAATCCCTTGAAGTGGTTGATCAGCTGCAGCAGGTCTTGCGGCGCGAGGATGGTCATGTCGGACGCGGCCCAGGCCGCTTCCGCGCCGCAGGCCGCAGGGCAGATCAGGCCCTTGCCGAGCGCGTTGGCGCCGATCGCCGCAGGCAGCGCACCCGCGACCGCGGCGATCGAGCCGTCGAGCGACAACTCGCCGAGCACGCAGAATCCTTCGATCGCATCGCGGGCGATCGCGCCCACGGCGGCCATCAGGCCGAGCGCGACGGGCAGGTCGTAATGGCTTCCCTCTTTGGGCAGGTCGGCGGGGGCGAGATTGACAGTGATGCGCTTTGGCGGGAGCGCCAAGCCGATGGCGTTCAGCGCGCCGCGCACCCGCTCGCGGCTCTCGGCAACCGCCTTGTCGGGCAGGCCGACAATGGCGAAATGCGGCAGGCCGGGACCGATCTGCACTTGGACATCGACGGCGCGCGCCTCGATCCCTTCGAAAGCGACCGTCGTCACCCGCGCGAACATGAAACTCCCCCGTTCCCGGCTCGCGATTACTTTAACGAAGGATGCAACCGCGCGCAAGAACAATTAGGGAACACGATCGCCGGGACGGTCGGTCCGCCATTGCTGCATCAGACCCGGCAATTGGCGACGAACACGCCGATGACGAGGAGCAGCAGTCCCCAGTTTTGCATCTGCGCGTCCTCCCCAAGTTTGAAACCGGCTCTTGGATGATCTTGTTCTCGATCAAGGCAAGAAGCTGTCGCAAGCTTAGCCTAGTCTGCGCCGCTGAGCAGAGGGGACCGAGGCCATGTTCAAGGACATCTTCAAAGATCTCGAGATGCGCGTTTTCCTCGCCCACCTCGTGGCGTTTATCGTCGTCACCGCGATCATTGCCGGGATCAATCTTTGGTTCGCGCCGCGCTATCCCTGGTTCCTCTGGGTGCTGATCGGTTGGGGCGCGGCGGTCGCCACCCATGCCTTTGCGCTGCTCCTGCGGCGCACGCGGCGGCGCGAGCGGATCTTCGTCGACAAGAAAACGCGGAGCTTCGCGGTTCACTTCTTCGCCTATCTGGCGACGGTGCTGATCCTGTTCTTCGTCAATCTGACCGTAACGCCGCAGGCCTGGTGGTTCTATTGGGTCGCGCTCGGCTGGGGCGCCGGCATCGCCGCTCATGGCTGGTGTGCCTTCGGCAAGAAGCGCCCTTTGCCCGCGCCGCACGCATCGGACCGGGCGCCGCAAGCAACCAAGCAAGCAGCCTCGCAGCCGAACCAGCGCGCGCCGCGCCGAAAGAGCGCGAAAAAGAGCGGCTAGTTTTTTGGGATCAGCGTGTTCGACGGAAGCGTCGGATCGAGCAGCCGCGCGGCCTGCTCCGCGCCGGTCACTGGCAATTTGTCCGGGTCCAAGAGTCCGATCTGCACCAGCAGCGAAGCCTGATCCCAATAGATATGCTCGTGCGTGACCTTGCCGTCTTTGAGCCCGGCCACCACCACGAGCGGGATCGTCACTTTCCGGCCGGTAGGTGGAACGCCCGGCAGGAAGCACTCCATCGGGCAATCGTGGGTGAAGCTTATGATCACCTCGTCGGCCACCTGGTCCTTGCCTTCGGTGCGCGACAGCAATTTGACGGTCCAGTCCTCCGGTAGATGGCCGACGAACCAGGTGTCGTAGAACTGCCGCACCGCCTCGCGGCCATAGCCTCCGGTCATGGTCGGCACATTGGTGAGGTGGGGATGGTCGCTCATCGTCGCCATGGTGGCATCGATGTCGCGCGTTTCGAACTCCGCCGCGCAATGCGCGTCGAACAGCGCGCCGGGACTCTTGGGGTCCGACGTCATGGTAGCCTCCGTTACCGTTTCTGCGCCGCCACCTTCTTCTCCACCGCGTCCCAGATCATCGCGGCAATGTCCGCTCCGCCGAACTGCGCGATCTGCCTGATGCCGGTCGGCGAGGTGACATTGATCTCGGTGAGGTAATTGCCGATCACATCGATGCCGGTAAAGATTAGTCCGCGCTTCTTCAGCTCGGGCCCGAGCCGCGCGCAGATCTCCTTGTCGCGGCGGGTGGGGGTGGCCGGCTCCGCGGTGCCGCCGACATGCAAATTGGAGCGCGTCTCGTCGGGCGCCGGCACGCGGTTGATGGCCCCGGCAAATTCGCCGTCCACCAGGATGATGCGCTTGTCGCCCTTGCGTACCTCGGGCAGATAACGCTGCACCATGATCGGCTCACGGAAGCTGATGCCGAGCAGTTCGACCAGCGAGTTGAGATTGGTGTCGCCCTTGGGGATGCGGAAGATCGCCGCGCCGCCATTGCCGTAGAGCGGCTTAACCACGATGTCCTTATGCTCGGCGCGGAACGCTTTGATCTCTTCCAGCGAGCGCGTGACCAGGGTCGGCGGCATCAGATCGAGGAAATCGAGCACGAAGATCTTCTCCGGCGAATTGCGCACATTTGCCGGGTCGTTGACCACGACGGTCTTGGGCTGCAACCGCTCAAGCAGATGCGTCGTGGTGATATAGGCCATGTCGAATGGCGGGTCCTGGCGGAGATGCACCACGTCGTATTCGGCGAGATCTACTTTGCGCGGATGCGCCAGCCGGTAATGGTCGCCCGGCCGGTCCTCGACGGTGAGGCTGTGGCCTTCGGCAATCAGCCTGCCATCGCTGAGCGAGAGATTGTCGGGCGTGTAATAGAACACGTCGTGGCCGCGCCATTGCGCTTCGAGCAAGAGCGCGAAGGTGGAATCGCCCCGGATATCGATCCGTTCGATCGGGTCCATCTGGAAGGCGACCTTAAGGGCCATGGCGCGCCTCTATCACACCGGGAAGGCGTTGGCGATATGGCGCGGCCAAGCCCAAGGCGCCGTCAATACCACGTCGAAGGCGATGTCGTGGCCGGAGAAATCCGGATGTCCGGCGAGCCAATATTGCGCCGCGCGGACGATGCGGCGACGCTGCTTGGCGGGGAGGGTCCACGCGGCGTCCTCGCGGGTCTTGCGCCGCTTGACCTCGACGAAAGCGAGCCGCCTTCCCTTCAGCGCCACGAGATCGATCTCGCCGACCGGCGTCTTGTAGCGCTGCGCCACGATGGCGTAGCCCTTCAACCGCAACATGAGGGCCGCAACGGTCTCGGCGAAGACCCCGCTGCGATAGGCCCTGACCCGCTTCTCGCGCATGGTCAGTCGCGCGGGAGCTTGAGGCCAAGCTCGTAGACGCGGCTGCGGCTGACATTGAGCACTTCGGCGACCGAGCGCACCGCGTCGCGGAAGCTTTCCAGCTTGAGCGCTTTCGCGAGTTGCTGCTCGATCAGCGCGTCGCTCGGCTCATCGATGTCTCCGGCGGGCGGCGCCACCACCACGACGAATTCGCCTTTCAACGCATCGGCCGCAGCCGTCTCGACAGCAAGCGCATCGAGCCGCCCGCGCGTCACGCTTTCATGCAGCTTGGTCAGCTCCTTGCAGATCGCCGCTTCGCGGCTTCCAAGCAGTTCGGCCATGTCGACAAGACTCTTGGCGAGCCGCGGCGCGGTCTCGAAAAAAACCAGGCTCGCCGGCACCTTCTTCAGCTCTTCAAGCCGCGCGCGGCGCGGCCCGGATTTCGGCGGCAAGAAGCCGGCGAACAGAAATGTGTCGGTCGGCAGCCCCGATGTGGTGAGCGCCGCGAGCGCTGCCGAGGGACCTGGAATGCTCGTCACCATCAGTTCCTGGTCGAGCGCTTCCCGCACCAGCCGGTAACCGGGATCGGAGACGAGCGGCGTGCCG
>JAWOJH010000134.1:0-10216 GCA_046481725.1 Methyloceanibacter sp.
ATCAGCAGGCGGCCGTTCGGCGCCAGCACGCGCCACAATTCGCGTAATAGCTCGCGAGGATTCTCCGACCATTCGAGCATATGCACGAGCAGGATCCGATCGGCGCCTTCGTCGATCAGCGGCAGGTCGGCCGCATCCACCAGCACGCATGAGGATTGGCCCTTGGCGGGCCAGGGAACGGCGCCGAGACTCGCCGGCATCAGCGCGCCGACCGGTTCGGACTCGCCCCGGAAAGCGGCGAGATAGGGCGTGGCATAGCCGAGCCCGAAGGTACGGCAGGATTTGAGATCGCCCCATCTCGCCCTAATCCGCGTGCCCAAGAGTTTGCGCACCACGAGCCCGAGTGGGCAGGCGTAGAAATCCTTGAGATCGACAGCGTCGAGATGCATGGCCGATTGTGGTGCCTTCCGCGTTTAGACTTCGTTCTCATGTTTCTTCGGGCCGGTTTCAATCCCCTTCCACGAGATGCTACGGTCCGCCCCTGACAAAACAGTGCGGAACCTGAGGCGATGGCGAAACTCCAGATTCACCAATATCCGACGCGCAGCGACAATTACGGCGTGTTGATCCACGATCCGGCCACCGAGGCGACCGCCGCGATCGATGCGCCAGACGCCGAGGAGTTGCTGGCGGCGCTGCACGAGAAGGGCTGGGTGCTGACGCATATCCTGACCACCCACCATCATCACGACCACACCGCCGGCAACGCCATCGTCAAGCGCATGACCGGCTGCACCATTGTCGGCCCGGCGAAGGAGGCCGGCTCGATCCCCGGCATCGATGTCGAGGTCAAGGAAGGCGACACGGTCGAGATCGGCGGCGCCAAGGCGCGTGTGCTCGAGACGCCGGGCCACACCAAGGGTCACGTCAGCTATTATTTCTCAGAGGAAAAGCTCGTGCTGGTCGGCGACACGCTATTCTCGGTCGGCTGCGGCAAGCTGCTCGAAGGCGACGCCAAGACGATGTGGAACTCGCTCCAGAAACTCATGGCGCTGCCGCCGGACACCACGCTTTATTGCGGCCACGAATACACCAACAACAATTGCCGCTTCGCGTTGACGGTCGAACCGGAGAACGAGGCCTTGCGCGTGCGGGCGGCGGAAGTCGCCGCGCTTGCCGAGACGAGCCAGCCGGCGCTGCCAACGACAATTGCGCAGGAGCTTGCCACCAATCCCTTCCTGCGCCCGTCGAGCCCGGCGATCCAGGTGCGGCTCGGCATGGAGGGCAAGGAGCTTTACGAGATTTTCGGCGAGATCCGCCGCCGCAAAGACCGGTTCTAAACGTGTCCGAGGCGCTGACGGCGGACGAAGTCATCGCGCAGCTTGACCTCAAGCCGCATCCGGAGGGCGGCTGGTTCCGCGAGACGTTCCGCGACGAGACCGGGCCGCATGGGCGGGCGCATTCAACCGCGATCCTGTTCCTGCTCAAAGCGGGGGAGGTGTCGCGCTGGCACAAGGTCGATGCGGCCGAGCTTTGGCACTGGTATGGCGGCGCGCCGCTGCTGCTCGAGGTCAAGCAGAACGCGGCGCGGCACGAATACCGGCTCGGGCCTGCCTGGCATAAAGGCGATCACCCGCACGCGGTGGTGCCGGCCCATGCCTGGCAGAGCGCGCGGAGCCTCGGCGCCTGGTCCTTGGCCGGCTGCACGGTTGCCCCCGGCTTCGAGTTCTCGGGCTTCGAGTTGGCACCCGAGGATTGGGAACCCTAACTAATCTTGTCATGCCCGCAAAAGCGGGCATCCAGTATCCACCGAAATTCACGATAACGGCGGGGGTGGTTACTGGATCGCCCGGTCAAGCCGGGCGATGACAGAGGGGGAGGTTAGGGTGGTGGCCCTAATCCATGTGCTGGCCGCCGTTGATGGTCAGCGTCGAGCCGGTGATCCAGGCGGACTCGTCGGCCGCTAGGAATACCACGCAGCGCGCCACCTCCTCGGACTCGCCGAGCCGTCCGACCGGGATCTGACCGACGATCGCCTTCATCACGTCTTCGGAGACGCCCGCGAGCAGATCCGTCTTCACATAGCCCGGGGCGATGGCGTTCACGGTGATGCCTTTGCGGGCGCTTTCCAGCGCTAGCGCCCGGGTGAAACCGATCACGCCGGATTTGGCGGCGCAGTAATTGGTCAGGCCGAGCTGGCCCTTCTGCCCATTGATCGAGGAGATGTTGACAATCCGGCCGAAGCCCCGCTCGCGCATATTGTTGATGAGCGGCCGGGTCATGTTGAACAACGAGTCGAGATTGGTGCGGATCACCTGGCTCCACTGCTCATGCGTCATCTTTTGCAGCATGGCGTCGCGCGAGATGCCGGCATTGTTGATCAGCACCTCAACGGGGCCGACCTGGTTCTCGACCTCGATGATGCCCTGCTCGCAGGCGAGATAGTCGCCGACGTCCCATTTGAATACCGGGATCTTGGTTTCGTTGGAGAAGGCCTTGGCCGCGGCGTCGTTGCCGGCGTAATTGGCGGCGACGTTGTAGCCGGCTTCCTTCAGCGCCTTCGAGATGGCGGCGCCAATGCCGCGCGTTCCGCCTGTGACTAGAGCCACCCTTCCCATGCCTTCCTCCCTTGAGGCGCTCTCACTGGCGCCTGGTTCGACGTTCAACGCGGAATGACCCCCGCGAGAACCGCGGGGGCAGGAAATGTCGTGTCCGGCTCGAGCGGGGAACTACTCCCGCTCGAGGCACATGGCGATGCCCATGCCGCCGCCGATGCAAAGCGTGGCGAGGCCCTTCTTGGCGTCGCTCCGCTGCATCTCATGCAGCAGGGTGGTGAGGATGCGCGCGCCCGACGCGCCGATCGGATGGCCGATGGCGATCGAGCCGCCATTGACATTGACCTTGCCGGAATCCCAGCCGAGATCCTTGTTCACGGCGAGCGCCTGCGCGGCGAAAGCTTCGTTGGCCTCGATCAGGTCGAGATCGCCGATGGCCCAGCCAGCCTTCTCCAGGGCCTTGCGCGAGGCGGGGATCGGGCCGGAACCCATGACCTTGGGATCGACGCCGGCCACCGCCCAGGAGGCGATCTTGGCGAGCGGCTTCAAGCCGCGCTTTTTGGCTTCCTTGGCGCTCATCAGCACGACGGCGGCGGCGCCGTCATTGATGCCCGAGGCATTGGCGGCGGTCACCGTGCCCTCCTTGTCGAAGGCGGGCCTGAGCTTGGCCGCATCCTCGAGCTTGGCGCCTTCGCGGATATATTCGTCCTCGGCAACCACGGTCTCGCCCTTGCGCGTCTTCACCGTGACGGGCGCGATTTCGTCCTTGAACTTACCCGCCTTCTTGGCGGTCTCGGCCTTGTTCTGCGAGTGCGTGGCGAACTTGTCCTGCTCCTCGCGGGTGATCTGCCACTGGCGCGCCACGTTCTCGGCGGTGTTGCCCATGTGGTAGCCGTTGAAGATGTCCCACAGCCCGTCCTTGATCATGGAGTCGACGAACTCCACCGCTCCCATCTTCTGACCGTTGCGCAGATGGGCAACGTGCGGCGACAGGCTCATGCTTTCCTGGCCGCCCGCGACCACGATCGCCGCATCGCCGGTGGCGATCTGCTGGGCGCCGAGCGCGACGGCGCGCAGCCCCGAGCCGCAGACCTGGTTCACGCCCCAGGCGGTCTTCTCCACGGGGATGCCGGCGGCGACCGCCGCCTGCCGGGCCGGGTTCATGCCCTGGCCGGCGGGCAGCACCTGGCCCATGATGACCTCATCGACATCGGCCGGATCGACCTTGGCCCGCTCGAGCGCCGCCTTGATGGCGACCTCGCCGAGGGCATGCGCCGGCAGGGTCGACAGCGCACCGTTAAAGGAGCCAACGGGCGTCCGCGCCGCGCTGACGATCACAATCTCTTCGTCTTTCATACTTCGCTCCAATTGGCCTGGGGACCCAAGGTCATAACGTAGTGATTCCGGCAAGGGAAGCCTACGCTTGGGGCCCATTAAGGCTCCCGGCAAAGGCTCTGGTGCTGCGCACAAAGATCGTGCTACTGATCTCGCAGGTGCGGCATGAAGCAACCTTGGTGCCAAGCCAAGGGGTGGGAGCGAGAGTCAGGTGGCAAGGGACGCGGAGCACGAGAGTCGGCCGGTTATTATCAAGAAGTACGCGAACCGCAGGCTTTATAATACCGATACGAGCACCTATGTGACGCTCGAGGACTTGGCCGAAATGGTCAGGGGCGAGCGCGATTTCGTGGTTTACGACGCCAAGTCCGGCGAAGACCTCACCCATTCGGTCCTGACCCAGATCATCGTCGATCAGGAAAGCCGGGGAACGAACCTCCTGCCCATCGGGTTTTTGCGTCAACTGATCCGCTTCTATGGCGACAGCATGCAGAAGCTGGTGCCGAGCTATCTCGAGTTCAGCCTGGATTCGCTCACCCGCCAGCAGGAGCAATACCGCCGGAGATTCGCCCACGTCTTCGGCACGGCGGCCTTCGAGGCGATGCAGGAGCAGGTGCGAAAGAATTTTGCCACCTTCGAGAAGGCGCTCGGCATGTTCAGTCCCTTCACCGCCGCCGACGGCGGCGAGGCCGGCAAGCCTGAAGCGGCCGAGCCCGAGAAGGGCGAGAGCAAACCTGCCAAACCCGCCAATGCCAAGCCGGGCGAGGACGAGATCGCCAATCTCAAGGCCGAGCTCACCGTCATGCAGCAGCGGCTCGAGCAGTTGTCGCGCCGCTAGGACTTTCCTGCTAAAGCGCCGGCATCGCGCCGGAATGTTGCAGGTTACGGGCTGTCGGCCCGGACCAGATCGTCGCGCGCCTTCTCCAGATGCTCGGTGATCACGGCAAAGGCGCCCTGGGCGTCGCGCTCGTTCAGCGCGTTGAAGATCGCACGGTGCTGGCGGTTATAGACGGCAATCTCATTCAAGGTCAGGATCTTCTCTTTCATCGCGTCCCATTGGGCGTGCAGACGCACATGATTGATCTGCCGGTAGACATTGATGAGGAGCGGATTGCCCGAGGCGTGGGCGATCAACAGGTGGAACTCGCCATCCCACTTTGAGAAGGCATCCTTGTCGTTGATCGACTCCTCGGCATGGGCCAGCACCACTTCCATGTCGTCGAGATTGCGGCGCGTCGCATGCAGCACGGCGAGCCGGGTGGTGAAGGGCTCGACTGCTAGCCGCGCCTCGATGAGCTGGAGCGGGCTCACCTGATCGGCGAAATCGACATGACGCCGGCTCGCCGCCGCCGAGGCGCCGACGAAGGTGCCGCTGCCGAGGCGGCGTGAAACGAGGCCGGCCTTTTCGAGCTGGTCGAGAGCGCGGCGCACCGTGCTGCGCGCCGCCTGAAAGGTCGCCGCCAATTGGCGCTCGGGCGGCAGCCGGTCACCTTCGCTATAGGCGCCGGTCTCGATCGCGCGCTGGAGATAGGCGGAAATTGCGCGCGGTCCGCGGTTCGGTTTGGTCAGGCCTGCCAAGACTGGCTCCACGTCTCTGATGCGCTGGTCAGTCAACGGTTCGCCCTCCTTTAGCCTTCGGACCACTTTGGACCCACATCAAAAATTGGTTTACAATCGGTCCGCGATTGGTGCAATGTAAAAATCACGAGGGACGTCGGCCGCGGTCAATGCCGGACGCCGTCCGACAAGGGGGCTGGGTCTCAACGCTTATGTAAGTGAAGGTCGTTCTTCCTCGTGGCTCTTCCGCATTCCACCAAATACGCGATTATCGGGGCCGGCATTCATGGCCTCAGCACCGCCTTCCATCTTGCGCAAATGCTGAGGGCGACGGGAAGAGGTTCCGGTGCCGATATCGTTGTTGTGGATAAGTCCGGGGTGGCCGCCGGCGCCTCGGGCATCGCCTGCGGGGTGGTGCGCAACAACTATTTCCAGCCGGCGATGCGCGAGCTGATGGCCCACTCCGTCGATGTGTGGGAGAGCGACCCGAAGGCCTACGCCTATCACTCGGTCGGCTACATGCAGATCAGCCCCGAATGCATGCGCGCTGACGTCGCCTCGATCTACGAACAGCAAAAGGCGATCGGCTACGAGTCGGTGTTCATCGACGGCGCCGAGGCGTCGGCCAAATATATGAAGGGCCTGTTCGACGACTGGCAGGCGCAAGGCGTCACCTCGGTGCTGCACGAGAAGCGCGGCGGCTACGCCAACAATGTCGCCAGCATGCGCGGCCTGGCCGCCAAGGCAGAGGTCGAGGGCGTGCGCATCCTTTCCGGCGTCGAGGTGCAGAGTTTCGAGTTCGGCTCCAATTCCGGCGCGGTGACCGCGCTCAACACCAATCACGGGCGCATTGCCTGCGAGACGGTGGTGGTCGGCGTTGGCCCCTGGGTGAACAAGATCTGGAACCTGCTCGAACTGCCGAAGGCGATCGCGGTCAAGGCCAACGGCACAGTTCGCGACGATGTGCCGATGTGGAAATTCTGGTGCCTGGAAGAAGGCACGCTCGGCGTCGATCCCGAGATGCACAAGACCAATGACGGGCGGTTTCCGCCGGTGCTGCACGTCGATACCGACGCACCGCTCTATTCGGATCGCGACGGCAAGCTCATCACCGATAAGATCTGGGGCATCTACTACAAGCCGGATTTCAGTTTCGGCGGGGTTCAGGGCGGCGCCTCTCCCTACAAGGTCGATCAAGATCCCGACCGGGTCGCGGTCGATCCCTACGGCTCTGAATCCCCCGAATTTGTTGTCGGCGAGGATTTCATCGAGATGTGGTGCTCGGCGCTGGCGCATTGCCAGAAGCGCTTCGAGGGCAAGATGCCGCTTTATAAGCGGGAGGAGAACTCGGGCGGGCTCGGCTGTTTCACCCCCGACAATTTCCCGGTGTTCGATGTTTTCCGCGAGAATGTCTACGTCATTGCCGACTCCAATCACGGCTATAAGATGCTCGGCGTGGGCAAGCTCGTGGCGCAGGAATTGATGGGCGATAAGAGTGCGCTGCTCGAGCCGTTCCGCTTCGCGCGCTTCGCCAAGGGAGAGCTGCACCCGACCTCGCACAGTCCATTTCCCTGGAGCTAGAGCGGGTCAACGGAATTCGGCGTCAGTGGTAAGTGGGAGAGTGCCATGAATGACCGCGTTGAAACGGAAACGGGCCACAAGAGCAAGCACTCGGAGCCCACGGACATCGAGCGCTTCGTCGACGCGCCGGGGCGGAAGGAACTCGTCAAGCAGGTCCGCGAAAAGATCGACGCGCTGGGCGTCGAATATCTCTATCTGCAATTCATCTCGGTGACCGGACGCATCTGCGGCAAGGGCATCCCGGCGGATCACTGGGAGTCGATAGCGGACAAGGGCTTCCAGCTCGTTTACGGCGCCACCATGAATTTGTTCCTCAACCGGCGCGGCGACTATCTCGGCTACGGTCCGGAGGCGGCGGAGCTGGTGGGCATTCCCGAGCCCGAGAGCTTCATGCAGCTTCCCTGGGACAAGCGCGTGGCGCGGCTCTGGTGCACCTTGTTCCGCAACCGCGAGGAGCGCGTCGATCCGGGCGCCTATTTGACCGCCGATTCGCGCGGCAATCTCCGCCGCCTGCACGAGCAGTTCCAGAAAGACCACGGCCTACAGCTGCGCCATGGCACCGAGCCGGAGATGATGTGGCTCAAGAAGGGCGCCGACGGGCAGCCGAATGGTGGCTACTCCAACCCCTATTGCTATCACATCGATCAGTTCGAGAGCTTGCGGCCGGTCTATATGCGGGTGATCGAATATTGCCGCAAAATGGGCCTCGACATGATTCAAGGCGATCACGAGGATTCGCCCGGCCAGCTCGAATTGAATTTCACCTATGACGACGCGATGCGGACGGCGGACCGGCTCGCCACCTACCGCCAGATCTGCGCGCAGGTCGCGCGCGAGTTCGACATCATCGCCTGCTTCATGTGCAAGCCCTTCATGGGCGTGTCCGCCAATGGTTGCCATCACAACATCTCGCTGTGGCGCGGCGGCAAGGACAAGGTCAAGGCGCTCGGCAACGACGAGAAGAACCTCCCCGGCATGGAATACAACTTCCTGTACTCCAAGGGGGGCGACAATACCTTCATGCCGGACACCGACGATGTGCAACTTCCCGGCAAGATCGGTCTGCATGCGATCGGCGGCATCGTCAGGCATCTCGGCGCGCTGACGGCCATCGGCTGCTCGACGGTGAATTCTTATCGCCGGCTGTGGGACACCGGGTTCTGGGCGCCGGTGTTCTCCGACTGGGGCTTCCAGAACCGCACCACCGGATTACGCGTGTCGGCCCCCGGCCGGTTCGAGTATCGCGCGGTGGACGCGATGGTGAATCCGCATCTGATGGCCGCAGGCTTGCTGATGGCGATGGATGACGGCCTCAGGAACAAGATCGATCCGGGACCGTCCGAGGAGCGCAACATCTATCAGGCGATGGAGGCCGGCAAGCAGGTGAAGAAGCTGCCGATGACGCTCGGCGACGCGCTGGCCGCGCTGGAGAAGGACGACGTTATTCGCTCAGCGATGCCGGGCGAGATGTACCGGCTCTACGACGAATATAAGCGCGACGAATGGGAGCGCTTTCTGCACACCACCACCGAGTGGGACCTGAAAACGTATCTCGATTGCCTGCCCTAGACGGTCAGAGCAGCCTAGGAGGACCACGAAGAAATGTGCGGAATTGCCGGGCTCATCCACCGCGACGGCGCTACCAATGTCGGCAAGGAGATGACCTCCATGCTGCTGAGCCTCAAGCATCGCGGTCCCGATTCCACCGGCTTCGCCGTCTATGGCGTGTCGGCTCCCGACTACTATGTCATGCGGCTGAAGCTTGCCGAGCAGGAAGACCTCGGCAAGGACTATCACATCCTCAACAAGATCAAGGCGCGCAAGGCCGAGGTCGACGAGAAACTGACCGAGCTCGGCGCGGTGACGATCAAGGCGGTGGAGGCGACGCCCTACGCCTTCCGTTACCAGCTCCGCTATGCCGGCGATACGCGGAAGCTCGCCGCCGAGATCGAGCAGATCGAGGGAGCGGAGGTTCTGTCCTTCGGCAGCGCGCTCGAACTGATCAAGGATCTCGGCGATGCCAGCCGGGTCTCGGAGCAATACGGGCTTGCCGCCTTCAAGGGCACGCATGGCATCGGCCATACCCGCATGGCGACCGAATCCGACGTCGATATCCGCTCGGCGCATCCTTATTGGGCCTACCCCTATAACGACATCGCCGTGGTGCATAACGGCCAGATCACCAATTACTGGATCATGCGCCGGGAGATGGAGCGGCTCGGGCACCGCTTCATGTCGAATTGCGATTCGGAGCTGCTCGCGGTCTACACCGCCAACAATCTCGAACAGGGTGCGACGCTCGAAGACTCGCTCCGGGCCTCGATCAAGGAGATCGACGGCGTGTTCACCTATGTGGTGGCCACCGAAAACGAGCTCGGCATGGCCAAGGACACCATGGCGGCGAAGCCGATGGTTCTGTTCGAGAGCGACAATCTGGTGGCGCTGGCCTCCGAGGAGGTGGCTATCAGGGCCATCATGCCGCGCGAGATCGATACTTACGACCCCTACGATGAAGAGGTTCGCGTATGGCAGAGATAGCGCGCGGCGAACTCAGCGAGCAGGAGATGCTGTCCCACGAGATGGGCATGCATACCGAGCGGCTCAAAGACCGCTCGCATCAGATCTTCTTCGACTTCGACCTGGACGAAAAGCAGCATGGCTTTTCGCTGCCCGATGCGTTCGACGTCGATTTCAACAAGCGGGCGGAGATCGACGCGTCCAACATGCCGCCGAAGGAAGTCAATTTGCGCATGCGCGAGCTGATGCAGGACGGCTACGGCACTATCGTGATCCGCAATCCGGGCGCGAAGCATTCGATCGCCGTCGGCATTTTGAATCGGCTCAATCTGATCATCGACGGCTCGCTCGGCTATTTCGGCCTCGGCCTGATCGACGGGCCGAATGTGCGCATCGCCGGCCGGGTCGGCTGGTCCTGCGCCGAGAATATGATGAGCGGGACGGTGCTGATCGAGAAGAATGCCGGCTCGCAATTCGGCGCGGCGATCAGAGGCGGCGATCTCGTCTTCAACGGCAATGTTGGCTCGCGCACCGGCATCGACATGAAGGGCGGCACCATCATCGTCGGCGGCGACACCGGAGCTTTTACGGGCTTCATGATGCAGCGCGGCCGCATGGTAATCTGCGGCAATGCCGGCAAGAATCTCGGCGACTCCATGTATGACGGGACTATCTATATCGGCGGCGAGCCGCAGAGCCTCGGGGTCGATGCGGTATGGGGCGAGATGACC
>JAWOJH010000165.1:0-12454 GCA_046481725.1 Methyloceanibacter sp.
CGACGGCGAGCGCCTTCTCGTTCTGGTGCGCGGCGCTGTCGGCCTCGTGCCGGATCTTGCCGAGGCGTCCGAGCCGCGCGAGCCCCGCCGCCTCGCGCAGCACGATCATCACAAGTGCGAACAGCACGAGGCCGAGCAGCCCGGCCGCTACCCAGCCGATCCAATCCTCGCGCGCGATGAGCGCCAGCACATAATCGTAGAGCCAGATCGAGGCGAGCAATCCGACCAGGCCGCCAAGCGCGCCGAGAAAGATGCTGCCCCATTTCAGGCCGCGGCCGAGATCCGGCAGCGCGCGCACGCGGACCGGCACCGGCGCCGGTTCCGGCGGCGTTTCCGGCGCAAGCGGCGGCGTGAACACTTCCACGTCTTCCACGTGAAAGGCCGCGGGCTTCCGATGCACTTTCTTGGTCATGCCAGCCGGTCTCCGATCAAGGTCTCGATCGCGCGGTCGAGCCGGATATTTGGGAATGGTGCGAACTCGCCGGAAGGGAGCTGCACCGGATTGGGCGGGCGGAATCGCACGAAGCGCATCTCGCCCTCCTCGGTGTGCCAGCCTTCCAGCGCCAGCGCCGGGTCGGAGGGGAGATCGCCGGGAAAGATGGCGAACTTCTCGTGGCCGTCGAAGCTGCGTTTGCCGATGGTCTCGCCCGCCAGCGGATAGCCGACGATGCAGGGCAGGATTTCGCCGCCGCGCTTTGCCTCGCCTTCGCGGGTGGCGCGGATCGCTGCCATCGCCAGCACGCGCACTTCGGCGCCGGCATATTCGGCGCGCGCCATCGCCCGTCCGGCGAGCTTGGCGAGAATCGCCTCGAGCCGGTCATGACTCTGATGATGCAGATGGTCGGCTTTGGTCGCCGCGAGCACGATGCGGTCGATGCGGGGACGGAACAGGCTCGACCAGAGACTGTTCGAACCGGCCCTGAAACACTCCATGATCTCGGTCATGGCGCGTTCGAGGTCGGCGACCGCGGCCGCGCCGCCATTCAGGGCGGCCAGCACGTCGATCAATACGATCTGCCGGTCGAGCCTGGCGAAATGATCGCGGAAGAACGGCCGCACCACATGCGCCTTATAGGCTTCGTAGCGCCGCTCCATCATCGCCCAGAGGGAGCCGCGCGGAAAACTCTCCTGGCCGCCGGGATCGAGCGGCGCAAAAGTGAGCGCGGGCGAGCCCGCCAGATCGCCGGGCATGAGGAAGCGGCCGGGCGGCAAGGTCGACAGCGCGTACGGATCGGCGCGCGCTTCGCGCAGATACGTCTTGAACAGATCGGCGAGCCGCTCGGCAAGCGCTTCATCCGCGGGGTCCGCCGGGTCGATCACCGCCAGCGAGGCGAGCCACGGCTTGGCCGCCTTCTTGCGCCCGGCCTTCCCGCTTTGCTCGATCGCGCTTCGCGACCATTCGCGAAAGCTCAGCCGCAGCAGCGGCAGGTCGAGCAGCCATTCGCCGGGATAGTCGACGATATCGACATGCAGTCGCTCGCGGCCGAGTTGCCGCTTCCAGAATTTGGTCGAGGCATATTCGAAGGTCAGGCGCAGCTGACTGATGCGGCGCGTGCTCTCCGGCCAGCGCGGCGGATCGGCGACCAGATCGGCGAGATGCTTTTCATAGGCGAAGCGCGGCACGATTTCGTCAGGCTGCGGTTCGAGATAGACGCGCAGCACGCGCCCTTGCGCGGCGGCGTCAAAGAACGGCAGCCGCGCCCCGGCGATGAGATTGTGCACCAGCGCGGTGATGAACACGGTCTTGCCGGAGCGCGCCAGGCCGGTGACGCCGAGCTTCACCGCCGGCGTGACCAGATCCGCGGCGAAGTCGCCCATGCTGCGCCAGGCGTCGCCGGCGGCTTGGCTATAAGTGGAAATCGGCACGCTTTTACCGCGTCCTTTCGCAGGGTTTCGCGCGGGACGCCTCGTGTGTCCCCCGCCAGGGAATGCCTAAGAAATAAGCTCCGTCCGGCACGCCGAACATGACGAATTTGCAATGGTTGCGCTGGCCGTGCTTCGCGCGTTTGTCAAGCGCCTCTGCTGTCTTGACTTCACGAGTCGCTTCCGTAAATACGGGGCTGCCTGGAAGGGGATCGCCGCGATGCGAGCGAACCGGTCAAGGGGAGCAGGGCCTTCGCGCCCAATGACGAAACCGATGCGTCAGGACACGACTCTCATGCGGGCGAAAAAGAAGACTCCCGAAGACTACCGCCCCTCGGAGGACGAACCCTTTATGAGCGACCGCCAGCGGGCCTATTTCCGCCGGAAATTGCTCAGTTGGCGCGACGAAATCCTCCGCTCGACCAAGGAAACCCTCCAGCATCTGCACGAAGATTCCGCCCAGCACGCCGATATCGCCGATCGGGCGACCTCCGAGACCGACCGCGCGCTCGAACTTAGGGCCCGCGACCGCCAGCGCAAGCTGATCGCCAAGATCGACTCGGCGCTGAGCCGGCTCGACGACGGCACCTATGGTTACTGCGAGGAGACCGGCGAGCCGATCAGCCTCAAGCGGCTCGACGCCCGCCCGATCGCCACCTTGAGCGTCGAGGCGCAAGAGCGCCACGAGCGCCGCGAGCGCGTCTATCGCGACGAATAACGCGAAAACCTAGCGCCGCGCCACAATCGGAAAATCGAAATATTTGTCCGGATGCGGCTCGTTCCGCAGCGTGAAGTGCCACCACTCCGGGCTGTAGTCCTTGAAGCCCTGCGTCAGCATCGTGGCGCGCAAAATCTCGCGATTGCGCGCTTCCCGCTCGCTCAGGCCCGGCGCCCCGAGATTGGCCTTGGTGTCGAAGCAATCGAAGGTCGTCCCCATGGCCAGGCTGCCGTCCGGTGCGGCGTCGCCTTGCGACGCGGTGCAGGCCTGCGACTCGCCGGACCCCGCCGAGCCCTCGCCGTCCGCGAGCGGAACCAAGGTGAGGTCGACCGTGGCGCCGCGCGAATGACCCGAGCGCGAGGCGATGTAATCCGGAATGAGCCCGTCTTTGGCGAGATTTGGATAGTAGACCGCCTTCGACTTCGGATCGTCGGGCGCCCCGACCCAGGCAACGAAGGCGGAGACGGCCCGCGCGGGGCGGTAGCAATCATAGACTCTGAGGCTGAGCCCCTTGGGCTTGAGCGCGGCTTGCACCTGCCGCAAGGCTTCCGCCGCCTGCCGCACCAGCACGCATTCCGCCGCGTCATAGCCGGGAACCGGCCTGCCGGTGAAATTGCCCGGCCCGGCGTAGCGGATGTCCTGCTCGATGCTCGAGTCGACATCGCGGAGATAGACGAAGTCCGCCGGCATCGTGCCGGCGCCGTGCGCGTGCGCCATCCAGGAGAGGGCGAGCAGCGATAGAAGGAGGGGAGCGCTCCGGCGGGCCATGACCACACACTATGCCGGAACACCTGCGGATAAAAAAACTCCCCGCTGGAGGGCGGGGAGTGGAGAGTTTTGGGGGACTGACATGACTGGCCTAGCCAGTCGGTGTCGGACCATTAGCAGGGAACTGCCGGCGTCTTACGGCATAAGCGGCTGAGAGTACCGGCGTCGCCTCATCCACCTGCCCCAACTACACAGGGCCACCGTAATGGCATTTGTTTACCTCATTTAAAGGGTTCGGACAAGCGAAACCGACCGTGGCAATTCCGCAACAGTCAACAGAAATCGGCCAGCTCGCATCTATTTTTTGCCGAAATCGGGTGCGGGCCGGGTCTCGCTCTTGGCGATGATGACGTCCTCGAGCGGCGGCTCAAGGTGCGGCCGCCCCTTGATCCCCGTCTCCAGCACGAGATCGACCGGACCACCGATCATCACCAGGATCTCGGTGTCGTCGCGCCTAACCAAGATCAGCTTGCGGCGCTGATCCACGGTCGCGGTCTCGACCACGCCGAGCCGCTTCTCGCGCGGGCGCGTGAAGCTGTGGCCGTCCGAACGCCCGAAGAAGGTGCGGAACGCCCAGGTCGTGAGCGCGCCCAGCGCGATCACGAACAGGAGGGCCGCGACAGCCAGCACCAGAGTGTCGAAATTGACCATGCGAGACGGGTCCTACCCAATCAGCGTTAAAAGCTCATTAACCACTTGCCGGGGTACGATTAAGGCGAAGCGCGGGTGCTCCCCAGCCGCGCCGCTTTCACGCACAAGCTTGGCCGGCCTGCCTACGACAATGTCCGGCCAAGACAATTCGAATCGGCTATTTTGCCCCCATGACGGATATCGACGCGCCGATGCGCTACGCCCCGCCAGCCGCCGACCGAACCGAGCGCGACGGTAGCGTAAGTCTCGTCGTGCTGCTCGCGCTGGCGCTGGCCATCGCCGCGGTGAGCCTTGCCGTGGTCTCGCGTGAGATCGCCGAGCCCTTCGTGCTCGCCATCCTCGCCGGTCTCTCCGTGGTCGGCGTGTTCTGCCTGTTCGCCGGCGCCGTCGGCATTCTGCATTTCGGCGCGCGGCAGGCGAAGAACGACGTCACCAAGGCTTTCGCCGACAATCTGACGCAAGGCGCGCTGATCGCCGACAGCGCAGGCAGGGTGCTCTATGCCAACGAGGCGTATCGCGACCTGCTCGGGCTCGAGCCCAATGCGAACGTGCCGGCACCGGACCGCGCCTTCGCCGGCAATCCGCATCTGTCCGAAGCGATCTTCCGTCTTGCCCGCGCCGCGCAGCAGGGCAGGAGTCTCCGCGAGGAGTTCCGCCTGCCCCCGCCGGGCGAGGGCGACGACGATGCGGGCGTGTCGCCGCGCTGGTTCCGGATCTCGGTGCAGCCGATGCCGCCGGGCCCGGGCTCCGGCCGCAAGAGCGCGTTCGTGGTGTGGCAGGTCGATGAGATCACCATGGACCGGGCGCGCGAAGAGGCGAGCTTCGCCAAGGTGCAGGCGGCCATCGCCTATCTCGACAGTGCGCCGGCCGGGTTCTTCACCGCCGATAGCGACGGCACTATCGAATATCTCAACGCCACCCTCGCGCAGTGGCTCGGGCTCGACCTGTCCGAGGTCGCGGGCCGCGCGCTCAAGCTCGGCGAGATCATGTCGGCGGACAGTGCCGCGCTGGTCGCCCGGGCCGGGCGGGGGCAGGCGCAAAGCGCCGTCCGCCGCCTCGACATCGATCTGGTCAAGGCCGACGGCACGACCATGCCCGTGCGCATCCTGCACCGGCTGCCCCGGGCCGGCGGGCTGGCGCATGCCCTGGTACTCGCCCGCGGCCCTGGCGAGGCCGAGGAGGCCGGCGCCGCAGAGCTCAGATTTGCCCGGCTGTTCCATTCAGCGCCGATCGCCATCGCCACGGTCGACGCCGAGGGTAATGTCAGCGCCACCAATGCTGCCTTTATGCGGCTGTTCGGCGAAGCTGCCGACGAGGGACGGAAGATCAGGCTCGAAAGCCTGGTCGAGCCGGAGAGCCACCCTGCGCTCCGCCGCGCGCTCGAGGCGGCGCTCGCCGGGCAGGCGCTGATTGAGCCGGTCGACATCGCCTTCGCCGGGGATCGCGCGCGCAGCGGCCGGATCTATCTCAGTCCGATCGAGCTGACCGGTACCGATCCGGAGTCCGCCATTGCCTACGCCATCGACACCACCGAACAGCGCGCGCTGGAGATGCAGATCGCGCAGGGCCAGAAGATGCAGGCCGTGGGTCAGCTCGCCGGCGGGATCGCTCACGACTTCAACAACATGCTGACGGCGATCATCGGCTTCTCCGACTTCCTGCTGATGAATCACCGGCCGACCGACCCGGCCTTCCAGGATATTATGAACATCAAGCAGAACGCGAACCGGGCGGCCGGCCTGGTGCGCCAACTGCTCGCCTTCTCGCGCCAGCAGACCTTGCGCCCGCAGGTGCTCCAACTCGGCGACGTGTTGTCGGAACTCTCCATCCTGCTCGGCCGCCTGCTCGGCGAGAATGTCGAACTGCTGCTCGACCAGGCCGGCGATCTCTGGACGGTCAAGGCCGACCTGCATCAGTTCGAGCAGGTGATCATCAATCTCGCCGTCAATGCGCGCGACGCCATGGCCGATGGCGGCAAGCTCACGATCCGCACCGCCAATGTCGGCGAAGCGGAGTCGCGCGCCCTCGGCCATCCGGAGCTCGTTCCCGGCGACTATGTGCTGATCGAGGTGAGCGATACCGGCTGCGGCATGACGCCGGAGGTGAAGCAGAAGATCTTCGAACCGTTCTTTTCCACCAAGGAGATCGGCCGCGGTACCGGGCTTGGGCTATCCACCGTGTACGGCATCGTCAAGCAGACCGGCGGCTATATCTTCGCCGACAGCGAGGCGGGCAACGGCACCATCATGCGCGTGCTGCTGCCGCGCTATATGGAAACCGCCGAAGCCGAGCCCGCGCCGGTCGAGCGGCGCGTGGAGAAGCCGAAGGATTTGACCGGGCGCGGCACCGTGCTGCTGGTCGAGGACGAGGATGCGGTCAGGAGTTTCGCCGCGCGCGCCCTCGGTCAGCGCGGCTACAATGTGCTCCAGGCGACCACCGGCACCGAGGCGCTGGAAATCTTCAAGCAGCATCGAGGCGAGGTCGATCTGGTGGTGAGCGACGTGGTCATGCCCGAGATGGACGGCCCGACCTTGTTCGAGCACCTTCGCCGCGAGCGCCCCGACCTCAAGGTGATCTTCATTTCCGGCTATGCCGAGGACGCCTTCCGCCAGCATCTCGCCGAGAATGAGGACTTTATGTTCTTGCAGAAGCCCTTCGACCTCAAGGCGCTGGCCGCCGCGGTGAAGGCCGCCCTGCAAGGCTAGGGGTCTTGCTCTGTCCACATTTTCCTTGTCATTGCTTGGCTTGACCGGGCAATCCCGTAGCCACGGCGGTTGATCCAATATGCTTGCCGGGGTTACTCATGCCCGCTTGTGCGGGCATGACCCTGGTCGTCTTTGACGGCAACCGCCAACCGACTGGAGCGTTTGAACCGTGCCGGATTACGAACTCGTCCCGGATGAAGAGGTCGGCAAGTTCACGCGCCGCAGACTTGCCAAGCCGCGCCTGCCCGCGCTCACCATCGAGCGCTATGGGGGGCGGCTGATCTATTTCTGGTTTGGCATGCGCTTCGGCGCGCTGATGAAGCTGTTTCAGCGCGGCCGCTATTCTTTCACCTTGAACTGCATCCCCGACACGCTGCTCCTGTTCCTCTGGGTGCCGTGGAACTCGGTGCTCTATTGGATCTCGGAAGCGAAATACAAAAAGCAGGCCGAGGCGTTGCCGCTCGATCAACCGCCGGTCTTCGTCATCGGCCATTGGCGCACCGGCACCACCTTCCTGCACGATCTGTTCTCGGTCGATCCGAACCTCGCCTACCCCACGACTTTCGAGTGTTTCTTCCCGCATCACTTCCTGCTGACCGAGCGCGTGCTGCCCAAGGTGATGAAGCGTCTCCTGCCCAAGAAGCGGCCGCAGGACGATGTCCCGGTCGGTTTCGACCGCCCGCAGGAGGAGGAGTTCGGCATGATGATGCTGGGAGAGGGCACGCCCTATCTCACTTGCGCCTGGCCGAGATTGGGCCCGGCCGACACCGAATATCTCGACTTCGACGGCGTGTCCGAGGCCGATCGGAACAAATGGGCCGACGCCTATATGTGGCTCTACCGCCGGCTGGCGCTGAAGCACGGCAAGCCGCTGGTGATGAAGACGCCGGCCAACGCCGCCCGTCTCAAGCTGCTCACCGAGCTGTTTCCCGATGCCCGCTATGTGTATCTCGCCCGCAACCCGCTCAACGTATTTCCCTCCACGGTGAAGCTCTGGCGCGCGCTCTACTCGGTGCAAGGCCTGCACAATCCGCCGCGGCTCGATCCCTGGCTCGACGACTATGTGCTCGACATGTTCGCCAGGCTCACCGAGGCCTATGAGGAAGACCGCCACCTGATCCCCAAGGACCGGCTGGTCGAGCTGCGCTACGAGGATTTCATCAAGGATCCGGTCGCCTCCATGCGTGAGATCTATCAACGCCTCGAGATTCCGAACTTCGAGCAGGCGGAAGCCAAGATGCGCGAGTTCATCGCCGAGCGTGCCGAGCACCAGGTCTCGCGCTACGACATGCCGGCGGCCCTGAAGCGCAAGATCGCCGAGCGGCTGAAGCCGTTCATCGACCGCTTCGGCTACCGCGAGGCGATCGACGCCGCGCTGGCAAAGCCCTCGGCCGCGCCGGTGCGCGAAACGGAACCTTCCTAGGCAGGCGGAACCTCGAGCGCCCAGAGGCAGCGCGGCGCCGGAAGGCCGCGCAGATCGTGCTGGCCGAGATCGATGAACGGGCGCCGCGCGCGGCTAGCCGCTTCCTCACTCACCACAATCGGGCGCTCCAGCGCCTTGGCCAGGTCGACGGCCCGCGCGGTCTCGTTCATGCTGCCTTTGTCCGACCGCTCCGTGGCGATTTGGCGACGCTCCCCAAGTTATGAGTGCGGGCTTCCGCTTCGGGCGTGAAGTCCCGGCGGAGTTGCGCTACGCTTATAGGCGGCATCGACCTCCGCGAGGCCAAGACGGGGGCGATGCGGCTCACGACACATTAGGAGGGACTCATGCGCAAATTTGCATTTGCGGTTGCGGCGGCCGCCCTCATGCTGTTCGCCGGAGCTTTCGCCTACACCGCCCAGGCCACCACCTCGATGGGCACGCTCAACCTGCCGGGCATGACGAAGAACTTCTCGCCGGTCGACACCGTCGCCTGCCGCGTGGCGGGACCGGTCTGCGGTCGCGGGCGCACCCTGGTCTGCCGGCCTTTACGGGGTTGCTGGTGCGCCAAATGCTGACGCTAGCCTGGATCAGCTTGTGAAAAGGCCGCCTCGGGCGGCCTTTTTTTGGCCGGGAAAAAAGAACAATTGCGGAATGAGAACAAACCATGTACACTTATTTCAGTTCGCATCTCCGCCCCGCGCCCCAAGCCGACCCCCGAAGGCTGAATGGATCCCCCCGGGGCGGGGATGCGGCCGAAGCACTGCGATTGCGACTCAGAGCCTGCTTGTGAAATAAGGGAGACCCTTCATGTTGAATGTCGCGCTGCGCCTCGTCGAAGGAGCTGAAATGGACAGAGAGAAGGCGCTGGAAGCGGCGATCTCGCAGATCGAGCGCGGCTTCGGCAAAGGCTCCATCATGCGGCTCGGCCAGAACGAGAAGGCCGTCGAGGTGGAGGCCATCTCCACCGGCTCGCTCGGCCTTGACATCGCGCTTGGCATTGGCGGGTTGCCGCGCGGCCGCGTCGTCGAGATTTACGGGCCCGAATCGTCCGGCAAGACCACGCTCGCGCTGCATGTCGTGGCCGAGGCGCAGAAGCGTAGCGGCATTTGCGGCTTCATCGATGCGGAGCATGCGCTCGACACGATCTATGCGCGGAAGCTCGGCGTCGACCTCGAGAATTTACTGATCTCCCAGCCGGACACCGGCGAGCAGGCGCTGGAGATCACCGACACGCTGGTCCGCTCCGGCGCCATCGATATCCTGGTGGTCGATTCGGTCGCGGCGCTGACGCCCAAGGCCGAGCTCGAAGGCGAGATGGGCGATCAGCTGCCGGGCGCACAGGCGCGGCTGATGAGCCAGGCCTTGCGCAAGCTCACCGGCTCGATCTCGAGGTCCCGCTGCATGGTGATTTTCATCAATCAGATCCGCATGAAAATCGGCGTGATGTTCGGCTCGCCCGAGACCACCAGCGGCGGCAATGCGTTGAAATTCTATGCCTCGGTCAGGCTCGACATTCGCCGCATCGGCGCCATCAAGGAGCGCGAGGAGGTGGTCGGCAACCAGACGCGGGTCAAGGTGGTGAAGAACAAGGTCGCGCCGCCGTTCAAGCAGGTCGAGTTCGACATCATGTATGGCGAGGGCATCTCCAAGACCGGCGAGCTGGTCGATCTCGGCGTGAAGGCCGGCATCGTCGAGAAGTCGGGCGCCTGGTTCTCTTTTGATTCCGAGCGGATCGGTCAGGGCCGGGAAAACGCCAAGACTTATCTCAAGGAGCATCCCGAGACGGCGCTGCGCATCGAGCGCGCCATTCGCCAGAGTGCCGGGCTTCTGGGCGGCCAGATTCTGGAGGGTGGACCTGAGCCGGAGAGCGGAGAAGGTAGCGAAGCTGGCGTGGCCGAAGGCGACCCGGCGGTGACGCCGCTGGCCGGCGCAACGGCACGCCGCGGCCGCCGCGGCTGACGGCGTTAACTGCGTTCCGTCGGGGGCCAGCGGCGACGTTTCAGCACCAAGCGGAGGACACAGGCGGGCAGCGGGCGCTTGCCAGCCCCCGCCCGTGACCTTATGTCTGGCAGGGAACCGCAGGCCTTTCGCCTTTTGCGAGAGCTTGGACGGCGCTCGGCGCTGGCCGAATCGGCTAGGGTCGCAAATCGGCGCCGATCGGTCCTTCGCATCAAGGTCTCCAAGCCAGTTCGCCATGAGCTCCGCCAAACTCAGCCGTGCCAAAGCGACGAGCGCCGCCCCGGGCGTGGCGCATCACGCAGGTGCGGTGCCGGCCCGCACCAACGACATCCGCGCGGCCTTCCTCGATTTCTTCGCCCAGAACGACCACTTGGTCGTGCCGTCGGCGCCGCTCGTGCCGCGCCACGATCCGAGCTTGATGTTCACCAATGCCGGCATGGTGCCGTTCAAGAACGTGTTCACCGGGGCCGAGAAGCCGAAATCGCTGCGCGCGGCCTCGGCGCAGAAATGCGTGCGCGCCGGCGGCAAGCACAACGATCTCGACAATGTTGGCTATACCGCGCGCCACCACACGTTTTTCGAGATGCTCGGCAATTTCTCGTTCGGCGACTATTTCAAGGAGCGCGCCATTCTGCTCGCTTGGGAGCTGCTCACCCGCGATTTCGCGCTGCCCAAGGAGCGCCTCACCATCACCGTGTTCGCCGACGACGAGGAGGCGGCCAAGCTCTGGCGCAAGATTTCCGGCCTCCCCGACGAGAAGATCATTCGCATCGCCTGCTCCGACAATTTTTGGTCGATGGGCGAAACGGGCCCCTGCGGGCCGTGTTCGGAGATTTTCTACGATCACGGTCCGGAGCTGCCAGGAGGCCCGCCCGGCAGCGCCGATGCCGACGGCGACCGGTTCGTCGAGATCTGGAACCTCGTCTTCATGCAATATGAGCAGCTTGCCGACGGCAAGCGCATCGACCTGCCGCATCCGTCGATCGACACCGGCATGGGGCTGGAGCGCATCGCCGCGGTCTTGCAGGGCACGCACGACAATTACGCCATCGATCTGTTCCGCGCCCTGATTTCGGCTTCGGTCGATCTCACCGGCGTGCCCGCGACCGGCGAGCATGCGCCGTCGCATCGCATCATCGCCGACCATTTGCGCGCGGCCTCGTTCCTGATTGCCGATGGGGTACTGCCGTCGAACGAGGGCAGGGGCTACGTGCTCCGCCGCATCATGCGCCGCGCCATGCGGCATGCGCATCTGCTCGGCGCCAAGGACCCGCTGCTCTACCGCCTGGTGCCGGCACTGACGGCGGAGATGGGCCGCGCCTATCACGAACTGGAGCGCGGCCAGAGCCTGATCGAGGAAACCCTGAAGCTGGAGGAGACGCGCTTCCGCGAGACGCTGGAGCGCGGGCTTCGCCTGCTCGACGATGCGACCCAGGGACTGAGATCCGGCGACACCTTGCCGGGGGAGGTCGCCTTCAGGCTCTACGACACTTACGGCTTCCCTTACGACCTGACCGAGGACGCGCTGAAGGCCCGCGGCATCGGCGTCGATGCGCAAGGCTTCGCCGCCGCCATGGAGCGCCAGCGCGCGGAGGCGCGGAAATCCTGGGCGGGCTCCGGCGAGGCCGTCACCGAACAGCTCTGGTTCGAGCTGAAGGAGCAACTCGGCGCCACTGAATTCCTCGGCTACGAGACCGAGACCGCCTCCGGCGAGATCGTCGCCCTGATCAAGGACGGCGTCCGCGTCGAGCAACTGAAGGCGGGCGAGCGCGGCATCCTGCTCGTCAACCAGACGCCGTTCTATGCCGAGTCCGGCGGCCAGGTCGGCGACCGCGGCCGCGTCACCGGCGGCAAGGGCGCGCGGTTCGAGGTGAGCGACACCCAGAAAAAGCTGCATGGCCTCTATTTGCACGAAGGCGTGGTGGAGCAGGGCAGCCTGCGGCTCGGCGAGGAAGTGCTGCTGGAAGTGGATCGTGCCCGCCGCACGCCCACCCGCGCCCACCACTCGGTGACCCACCTGCTGCACGAGGCGCTCCGCCAGGTGCTCGGCGCGCATGTGGCCCAGAAGGGCTCGCTGGTCGAGTCCGGGCGGCTCAGATTCGACTTCTCGCATCAGAAGCCGATGACCGCCGAACAGATCCGCGCCGTGGAGGATCTGGTCAATGCCATGATCCTGCAAAACTCAGCCGTCGAGACGCATCTGATGACCCCGGACCAGGCCATCGCCCAAGGCGCGCTGGCGCTCTTCGGGGAAAAATATGGCGAAGAGGTGCGCGTGGTCTCGATGGGCTTCGATCCCAACAGCGAGCGCGCCGGCCATGCCTATTCGATCGAGCTTTGCGGCGGCACGCATGTCGGCCGCACCGG
>JAWOJH010000036.1:0-32835 GCA_046481725.1 Methyloceanibacter sp.
CCCGGCTCGACAAGGCGGAGATCAATCTGTTCACCGGCGAATTCTGGTCGGGCAAGCGTGCGCTCGAGCTTGGCCTGATCGACGGGCTCGCCGACCTTCGCAGCAAGATGCGCGAAATTTTCGGTGACGAAGTGCGCCTCAAGCTGATGGTGCCGTCCACCTCCTGGTTCCGGCGCCGGCGGGGCGTGTTCGCCGAATCCGGCGGTTTCGAGTTCGGCTTTGCTCCTGGCGGGTTCGCCGCCGATCTCATCTCGGCGATCGAAGCCCGCACGCTTTGGTCGCGTTTCGGGTTTTAGCCATGCCGCCGGTGCTTCTTCTCATTGCTGCGGGCGCCGGCGTCGTCCTGGCCGGGCGGCGCTGGTATCTGCGCGAGCGCGCGCGGATCGCCGGCGAGTTGCGGGCCGCCCAGGAAGCCATGCAGGCGCGCGACGCCAAGCCGGTCCAGCGCCTCGAACGCGACCCGCTGACCGGCATCTACCGGCCGAAACAGCTTCATTAACATCGCGAACCGGACTAAAAGCACGGTCATGGCCGGGCTTGTCCCGGCCATCCATGTCTTGACCAAACTCGCCCGCACGTCTCAGGCGCATTGCAAGATGGCCAAACCCAGCAAGCAGGCTAATGCGCCGTCCTTCCAGGACCTGATCCTGAGGCTTGAGCGCTTTTGGGCGGACCAGGGCTGCGTCATCCTCCAGCCCTACGATATCGAGATGGGGGCGGGGACTTTTCACCCGGCGACGGCGCTCCGTTCGCTCGGGCCGAAGCCATGGCGCGCCGCCTATGTGCAGCCCTGCCGCCGGCCGAGCGACGGGCGGTATGGCGAGAACCCCAACCGGCTCCAGCATTACTACCAGTTCCAGGTGATTCTGAAGCCGTCGCCGACCGACATTCAGGACCTCTACCTCGAGAGCCTGGTTGAGCTCGGCATCGATCCGCTGAAACACGACATCCGCTTCGTCGAGGACGATTGGGAGAGCCCGACCTTGGGGGCTTGGGGTCTCGGCTGGGAAGTGTGGCTCGATGGCATGGAGGTGACCCAGTTCACCTATTTCCAGCAGGTCGGCGGCTTCGATTGCGATCCGGCTTCCGGCGAACTCACTTACGGGCTCGAGCGGCTCGCCATGTATGTGCAGGGTGTCGACAACGTGTTCGACCTCGATTTCAACGGCGGCAGGGGCAAGGACAACGTCACCTATGGCGACGTATTCCGCCAGGCCGAGCAGGAATTTTCCCGCTACAATTTTGAGCACGCCGATACCGCGATGCTGCTCCAGCATTTCCGCGACGCGGAAGCGGAATGCAACGCCCTGCTTGCCAGGGGGGACAATGGCGGCCGCCAACGGATGGCGCTGCCGGCTTACGACCAGGCCATCAAGGCGTCGCACATCTTCAATCTGCTCGACGCGCGCGGCGTGATCTCGGTGACTGAACGGCAGGCCTATATTTTGCGCGTGCGGGATTTGGCCAAGGCCTGCTGCGCCGCGTGGCTCAAGACCGAGGCGGGCGGCGCGCATGCTTAAGGTCTATCGCGACGATGCGCCGCCCAGCACGCGCGCGCCGGCGCTCAAGCCGAAGCTTAGGTCGTGGACTGGCCGGGTCTGGCGCTGGCATCCGCAAGCCTATCAGCTCATGCTCAAGCTGGACGCGACTCTGAGCCTCCCCGATATCGAGGACGCGGGACTTCGCAAGGCGCTCGCGCCTTTTTCCGCCGAGCTTGCCAGCTTCCGGCTCTATCTGGATCACGGCGCCGAGAACCGGCTTTCGCTCCCTTGGGCGGTCGGCATGTTCAATGTCGACCGCGAGAACAAGACCTTCGTCCGCTTCTGCGACTTCCTCGATACCCCCGCCGCGCATACGCTTATCAGCTTGCTGCCACAGGCGGGAGCGAGTTCAGACCTGATCTTCGGTGTCGTGCCCTACAGCCTTGAAAAGAATCGGCTGATCTTCGCGATCCCCGACTACGATCTCGGCTTTCACAATAGAATCGGCTGACCTATGGCTGAACTGCTGCTTGAGCTTTTTTCCGAGGAGGTCCCGGCGCGCATGCAGACCCGCGCGCGTGAGGATCTGGCGCGCCTGCTCGGCGGCAAGCTCGGCGAGGCCGGCCTTGAGTTCAAGAACATAGAGACTTATGCCACGCCACGCCGCCTGACCGCCGTGGTCACAGGGCTGCCCGTGCGCTCTCCCGACCTGCGGGAGGAGAAGAAGGGGCCGCGCGTCGATGCGCCGGAAGCCGCCATCACGGGTTTCCTTAAATCGGCGGGACTCGCCTCGGTCGATCAGGCCGAACGGCGAGAGGACAAGAAGGGCGCCTATTACGTCGCCACGATCGAAAAGCGCGGGCGTCCCACGGCCGAAGTCGTTGCGGAGATCGTGCCGGAGATTGTGCGCCACTTCCCCTGGCCGAAATCCATGCGCTGGGGAACGGGCCGGCTCCGCTGGGTACGGCCGCTGCATTCGATTCTCTGCCTGCTCGACGGCAAGCTCGTGCCGTTCGAGATCGAGGGCATCGATAGCGGCAAGCGGACGCGCGGCCATCGCTTCCTGGCGCCGGAGTCGTTCAATGTCAAAAGCTTCGCCGACTACGAGAAGCGCCTGCGCGAAGCCTATGTCATCCTCGACGGCGAGGAGCGCGCCGCCCGCATCTTGAAGGAAGCTCGCGCGCTTGCAGCGAAAGAGGGGCTCACCCTGGTCGAGGACGACGGACTGCTGGCCGAGAACGCGGGGCTCACCGAATGGCCGGTGGTGCTGATGGGCACCTTCGACAAGGATTTCCTTTCGGTACCGCCCGAGGTGCTGTCCACCGCCATGAAGGCGCACCAGAAATGCTTCTCCTTGCGCGACAAGCAAGGCAAGCTCGCCAACCGATTCATACTAACCGCGAATCTCAAGGCGAATGACGGCGGCAAGGCCATCGTTGCCGGCAATGAGCGGGTGATCGCCGCGCGCCTCTCGGATGCCAAGTTCTTCTTCGACCAGGACCGCAAGGTCGGGCTGGAAGCCTGGGTGCCGAAGCTGAAGGAGATCGTCTTCCACGAGAAGCTCGGCAGCCAATATGACCGCGTGCAGCGGGTCTGGAAGCTCGCGCGCGAGCTCGCGCCCCTGGGCGGCGCCGATCCCGATCTCGCCGAACGCGCTGCCATTCTCGCCAAGGCCGATCTGGTGAGCGGGATGGTGGGCGAGTTCCCCGAGCTGCAAGGGGTGATGGGCAGCTATTACGCGCTCGACCAGGGCGAGAACCCCTCTGTCGCCAATGCCATCGCCGCGCATTACAAGCCGGTTGGTCCTTCCGACGAGGTGCCGCGCGAGCCTATCGCGATCGCCGTGGCGCTCGCCGACAAGCTCGACATGCTGGTGGGCTTCTGGGCCATCGACGAGAAGCCGACCGGCTCGAAGGATCCTTATGCTTTGCGCCGCGCCGCGCTCGGCGTGATCCGCATCGTGCTCGAGAACGGGGTACGCCTGCCACTGGTTGCGATATTCGAAGCGCACGGCCCCCGGCTTGACGAGACGTTGGCAAATCAACAGAGAGAGCGCGGAAAGAAAGCTGGTGGTGACTACGCCACTGCCATTGCAGTTGCGCTTGAGAGCTGGGCCGACCGACAGGTACGCAAGAACAGCGTTGAACTGCTCGCCTTCTTCGCCGACCGGCTCAAGGTGCATCTCCGCGAGCAAGGTGCACGACACGATCTGGTCGATGCGGTGTTCGCGCTCGGCGGCGACGATCTCTTGACGATCGTGCGCCGGGTCGAGGCGCTGGGAAAGTTTCTCGACACCGAGGACGGCGCCAATCTGCTTACTGGCGCCAAGCGCGCCATCAACATCCTGCGTATCGAGGAGAAGAAGGACAACGTCGCCTACGACCAGCCGCCCGACCCCGGTCTGCTCAAGCGTCCGGAGGAGAAGGCGCTGGCCAAGGCCGTTGATCAGGTCGAGCGGGAAGCGGCCGAAGTCGTCGCGCGGGAAGATTTCGAGGCGGCGATGACGGCGATGGCCAAGCTCCGCGCCCCGGTCGATGCCTTTTTCGATTCCGTCACGGTCAACACCCAGGATTTTTATCAGCGCGAGAACCGCTTGCGGCTGTTGAACCGCATCCGCGCCACGACCTTGACCGTCGCCGATTTCTCCAAGATCGAAGGCTAGCGGTCATTCCGGCGCATATCAGCCTCATCACCCTCAGCGTGGCCGACGTGGCGCGCGCCACGGTCTTCTACGAGGCGCTGGGCTTCGTGAAGTCGAACACCGCTAGCCAGGACGATGTCAGCTTCTTCCGCGCCGGCCCGGTCGTGCTGGCGCTCTGGGGCCGGACCGCACAGATCGAGGACGCGCAGGTGGATGCGCTTTGGACTGGGAATGGCGGCATCGTCGTGGCACAAAATGTCGCGAGCGAGCGCGAAGTCGATGCGGTAATGGCGAGAGCGGCGAACGCCGGCGCGCGAATCTTGAAGCCGGCGGCGAAGACGTTCTGGGGCGGCTATAGCGGCTACTTTGCCGATCCCGACGGCCATATCTGGGAAGTCGTCTTTAATCCGCATTGGCAATTGGACGAAAAAGGCGGCGTCAAGCTGCCGGACTGACGGGGAACCAAATGCCGGACCATCTCTTTGTCTATGGCACCTTGCGGACCGGGAGCACGCATCCGATGGCGCATCGGTTGCGCGTGGGCGCCAAGCCCCTCGGCAGAGGCAGCGCGCCCGGTTTGCTCTACGATTTCGGAGATCATCCCGGCGCCGTGTTCGCGCCGGACGCGAAATATCGTGTGATCGGCGACGTGTTCGAGTTGAGGGCAGGTCCGAGGCTCCTCGCCGACCTCGACAGATATGAAGGCTTCACCGGCGCCGACGACGACGTGTTCCGCCGCATCGCCATCGAAGTCGCCCTCGACAAAGGGGGCAGCGTCGAAGCTTGGGCCTATGGCTTGCGGGAGGCGCCACGGGCCAGGCTGATCGGCACCGGCGATTTCATCGCCGATCGCCGCCTGCGCGTCCCGAAGGCCGCCCGGCCCTAAACCATTTGCGCTAACAGCGGTTTGTGTGAAGGTCGGGGGGCCGCTACAAGCGCCGCAGCCCGGACCACGGAACCCGCTATGACCAAATTCGAGCCCGCGTCAAAGACCGCGCCAAAGTGGGTGTTCACCTTCGGCGCCGGCCGTGCCGACGGGTCCGCCGCCGACCGCGAACAGCTTGGCGGCAAGGGCGCCTATCTCGCGGAAATGTCGCGGCTCGGACTTCCCGTGCCGCCTGGCTTCACCATCTCCGCGGAACTTTGCGTGGTCTATTATGAGCTCGGCCGCAAGCTGCCCGACGAGCTGAAGCCGATGGTCAGCGCCGCGCTCGACGAAGTCGGTGAAGTTGTGGGCGCGCGCTTCGGCGATGTGGACAATCCGCTGCTCGTCTCGGTGCGCTCGGGCAGTCGCGCCTCGATGCCAGGCATGATGGACACGGTGCTCAATCTCGGCCTGAACGATCAGACCGTGGAGGGACTGGCGCGGCGCTCGGGCGACCGCTTCGCCTACGACACCTATCGACGCTTCATCCAGATGTATGCCGATGTGGTGCTTGGCCTCGACCATGAGCTATTCGAGGAGATCCTGGAGAACTACAAAGGTCTCAAGGGCTTCGAGCTGGACACCGAACTCCGCGCCGAAGATTGGATGGAGATCGTCGCCCGCTTCAAGACGCTGGTCGAGACCGAACTCCGCAAGCCCTTCCCGCAAGACATCCATGCCCAGCTCTGGCAAGCCATCGCCGCCGTGTTCGGCTCCTGGCAGAACGCCCGCGCCATCGCCTATCGCCGCCTGCACGATATTCCCGACGATTGGGGCACTGCCGTCACGATCCAGGCGATGGTGTTCGGCAATATGGGCGAGAAGAGCGCGACCGGCGTGGTGTTCACCCGCAACCCCTCGACCGGCGCCGACGAGCTCTATGGCGAGTTCCTGGTGAACGCCCAGGGCGAGGACGTTGTCGCGGGGTTGCGCACGCCGCAACCTTTGACCGAGGCCGATCGCCGGATCACCAATTCAGGCCGCGCGTCGCTCGAAGCGCTGATGCCCGAGGTGTTCGCTCAGCTGAAAGCGTCGTCGGCTAAGCTCGAGGCCCATTTCCGCGACATCCAGGACATCGAGTTCACCGTGCAGGAAGGCAAGCTCTTCATCCTCCAGACGCGGTCGGGCAAGCGCTCGACGCAGGCCGCACTGAAGATCGCCGTCGACATGGCCGAGGACGGCTTGATCACGCGCGAGGAGGCGGTGAAGAGCATCAATGCCAACCAGCTCGATCAGCTGCTGCATCCGACGCTCGACCCCAAGGCCGAGAAGACAGTGATCGCCAAAGGCTTGCCGGCGTCGCCCGGCGCCGCCTCGGGCGAGCTCGTCTTTCATGCCGACGAGGCCGTGCATCTCAAGGCGCAAGGCCATACCGTAATTCTCGCCCGGATCGAGACCTCGCCCGAGGATGTGCAAGGCATGCATGCCGCGGCCGGCATTCTGACCACGCGCGGCGGCATGACGAGCCATGCGGCGGTCGTGGCGCGGGGCATGGGCAGGCCCTGCGTGGTGGGCGCATCCTCCGTGGTGATCGATCTGGATCGCGAGACCCTTTCCGCCAATGGCACCCTGCTGCACAAGGGCGACGTGATTACCATCGACGGGTCGGCCGGGCAGATCATCAAGGGCCGTGTGCCGATGCGCCAGCCTGAGATGTCGGAAGATTTCAACCGCTTGATGCAATGGGCCGACGGCTTCCGCCGCCTCAAGGTTCGCGCTAATGCCGACACGCCGGCCGACGCCCGCCAGGCGCGCGCCTTCGGCGCCGAAGGCATCGGGCTATGCCGCACCGAGCATATGTTCTTCGAAGAGAGCCGCATCCTCGCCATGCGCGAGATGATCCTTGCCGAGGATCAGGAGGGACGCCGCAAGGCGCTGGCCAAGCTACTGCCGGCGCAGCGCCAGGACTTCATCGAGCTGTTCGAGATCATGGCCGGCCTGCCCGTGACCATTCGCCTGCTCGACCCGCCACTGCACGAGTTTCTGCCGCACAGCGATGAGATAATCGGCGAGGTCGCGGCCGATATGGGTGTGAGCGTGACCAGGCTGCGGCGGCGCATCGCTGCTTTGAGCGAGTTCAACCCGATGCTCGGCCAGCGCGGCTCGCGCCTCCTGGTGAGCTATCCTGAGATTGTCGAGATGCAGGCCCGCGCCATTCTCGAAGCGGCGATCGAAGCTGGCAAGGCGCTGCATGACCGCGTCATCCCCGAGATTATGGTGCCGCTGGTCGCCACCAAGGGCGAGCTCGATCTCGTCAAGGGGCGCATCGCCGCCACCGCCCGCGCCGTCGAGCAGGAGCGGGGGACCAGCGTCGCCTACAGCGTCGGCACGATGGTCGAACTGCCGCGTGCCTGCCTGATGGCGGGCGAGATCGGCGAGAGCGCTGAGTTCTTCTCCTTCGGCACCAACGACCTCACCCAGACCACATTCGGTTTGAGCCGCGACGATGCCGGACGCTTTCTCGGCGAATATGTCGAGAAGGGAATCGTGCATCACGATCCCTTCGTCACGCTCGACGAAGCCGTCGCCGAACTGATGCAAATCGCCGTAGAACGTGGCCGGAAAACGCGCCCCGACCTGAAAATTGGCATTTGTGGTGAGCATGGCGCCGACCCGGATACTATTGGTTTCTGCGACCGGGTCGGCCTGAACTACGTGTCCTGCTCGCCCTATCGCGTGCCCGTCGCACGCCTCGCCGCGGCGCAGGCCGCTCTGCCCTCAATTCCTGGTAACCGAACGTTAGGCATCCCTGGCGAGAAATAGCGCCGAGTTGCCGGTTACCACATTTTGCCCTAATTTATTAGGCACGGTTAAGGTAACTAGACGGGATCCGGGCCTGAACCGGTGGGGGACTTTCAACTAACTCGCTGATTTTTCCCACCATTATGCCCACAATTTGGGGAACGCTCTGGCCGCGCGTCGCCTTTCGGCCGCGATTGGGGTAAATGCGGGGGAAGGCCGGCCGGCGGATCTGGCCCGGGTTTTCCCGCAAGGTACGGGTGGACCTGGAGGGACAATGGGCCGGCGCCTACCACATCGGGTGTGGCACACTTTCGCTGCGCTCGTGCCGCTTCCCGTGATCGGTCTTGGCTATGTGGCCGCCGTTCCCGGCAATCCCATCGCTTTCCAGATCGACCTTTACCTCGCCGGCACGGGTTCGGCGCAGGTGCTCACCGTTAAACCCGAAGCTGCACCGCAGCGTCTGCCGCGCGAGGCGTCGCTTCTGTTCCGCGCCAGCGGCAAGGGCCCGCGGGCCGACCGCTACCAGTCGGGCGATGCCGTTACCTTCGCCGGCAAGCAACTGATTGCCGCGAGCCTCGTTGGGGGGGACCTCGGCGCCACTGGGTCGGTTGGGCGCCGCAACGAAGTGAACGGCGCCACCAAGGCCGACCGGCTGAAGCCGACCGGCTCCGCCATCGCCCTTAAAGGCGCGGCCGGCAGCCCGCTGTTGATGAACGCGCTGGCTACGTCGTCCTTCAATTCCGTCCTGGACGTCGACGCCTTCCGGCCCTCACCCGAGGAAATCGCCTATCATCCGAGCCCCGATGGGCTGAACTTCCGTTACAAAGGCGAAAGCCAGGCCGAGTTCGAGGAGCGCGAGCGCCGCTGCCTCGCCATCGCCATCTACTTCGAGGCGCGCGGCGAGCCCTTGCAGGGTCAAGTCGCCGTCGCCCAGGTCATTCTCAATCGCGTCAGGAGCCCGCTCTTCCCGGAGACGATTTGCGGCGTGGTCCATCAAGGCCAGCACCAGAAGGGCTGCCAGTTCTCCTTCACCTGCGACGGCAAGTCCGACATTCCGCGTAACGACGCGCAATGGGCGCAAGCACAGGATATTTCGCGGCAGATCACCGCCGGCGAGCTATGGCTGCCCGAGGTCGGTTATTCGACCTTCTACCATGCGAATTATGTAAGCCCGCGCTGGGCCGGCAGCATGAACAAGATCGACAAGATCGGCCGCCACATCTTCTACAAAAAGCGCAACGAGAAGCCTTATGTGGTCGAAGCGTCGAACGGGCCGCGACCGGCTCCGCAGGCCGATTCGGAATCGTCGATGTTCTCGCTCACGCCGGCGCTATCGCTGGTGTCGGCCGTGACCGGCGGCGGTGCTAGCGCTTCCACTCCAGCGATGAGTCTAGGTTACGCGGGGAGTGAGTAAGCGCGCCGACCGAGATAAGATCCACTCCCGTTAGGGCGATTTCCCGCACATTGTCCAAGCTGACGCCGCCCGACGCCTCGGTCAGCACGCGCCCGGCAACCAGTTTGACCGCCTGCTTCAGCGTCTCCGCATCCATGTTGTCGAGCAGCACGGCGTCGACTGGAAAGCGCAGCGCCTGCTCGAGCTGATCGAGCGAATCGACCTCGACTTCGACCTTCACCAGATGCGCCTTTCGCCTGGCAAGCTGTTCCAGCGCCGCGGCGAGGCCGCCGGCGGCGGCGATGTGATTGTCCTTGACCAGGATCGCGTCGTAGAGCCCGAAGCGGTGATTGACCCCGCCTCCGGCGCGCACCGCATATTTTTCGAAGGCGCGCCAGCCCGGCGTGGTCTTGCGCGTGCAAGCGATCCGTGCGCCGGTGCCGTCGACAGCCTTGACGAAGCCGGCCGTCATGGTGGCGATGCCGCTTAACCGGCCCAGGAAATTGAGTGCGGTGCGCTCGCCCGTGAGCAGCGCGCGGGTCTTGCCCGCGACTTTCGCGAGCGTGGCGCCGGCCTCGGCCTTGCCGGCATCTTCGATCATGCGCGCGAAGCGAATGTCTGGGTTGAGCGCTTTGAAAGCGGCCTCGGCGAGGTCTAGACCCGCCACGACGCCCCCCTGGCGGGAAACGATCGCAGCTTCGCCCTCAGCGTCAGCCGGAACGATGGCGTCAGTCGTGATGTCGCCGGCTGGGCCGAGATCTTCGTCCAGCGCCAAGCTCACGGCCCGCTCCACGAGCCGAGGGGGCAGTCTCAACGGGAAAGTGGAATTATCGCTCATGCATGCAGCATGGCGCGGGCGAACGTGGTCTGTCGATCGCCCGCCTGAGCCGGCCCGGTCGCCGATTGGGCAATCCGGTCTGCCTCCCTCAAGGTGAGGAAGCTTCGTCTGGCAAGTGCCTCGTCCGGCGTCGGGTAGTCGCTACGGAAATGCGCGCCGCGGCTTTCCTTGCGGGCAAGCGCCGCGGCCGAAATCAACTTGGCAGTGGCGAGCATATTGGCGACGCGGCGATCGCCAGCGTTCTCCCGTTCCAGCTCGCAGATTTCCGCAAGGGCGTGGCGCAAGGACACCTCATCGCGAATGACTCCGGCGCCGGCGCTCATCGCCGCGCGAAGCTGCTGCTCTATCTTCCCGGCGCCCTCCGAAATCCCGACTTGAGTCCGAGGTTCAACTTTCAAGACGGCCGCTGGCCTGGCAGCGACCGCCCCGGCGATGTCCTTGGCCACGCGGGCACCGAACACCACCGCCTCAAGCAGCGAATTGGAGGCGAGCCGGTTTGCACCATGCGCCCCGGTCGATGCGACCTCGCCGCAGGCCCATAGCCCGTCAACCGTGCTCCGGCCGCGCGCATCGGTGAGGATTCCACCCATATGGTAATGCGCCGCTGGCGCGACCGGGATTGGCTCACGCACCGGATCGATTCCCGCGCCGGTGCAGGCGGTGTACACGGTCGGGAAATGGTCCTTGAGCCGCGCCCCGAGCGGGCGGCAATCGAGGAATGCGCCGCGGCCGCTTGCGACCTCGCGATAGACCGCCCGCGCCACCACGTCGCGTGGTCCAAGCTCCGCGTCCTCGTGCACGGCGCGCATGAAACGCTCGCCGCGGGCGTTGATCAGCAGCGCGCCTTCGCCTCTGAGTGCCTCGGTAGCGAGCGGCGCCGGATCGCGGCCAATATCGATCGCCGTGGGATGGAACTGCACGAACTCGGCATCGGCGATGACGGTTCCGGCGCGTGCCGCGATGGCGATGCCTTCGCCACGCGCCTCGCGCGGATTGGTGGTGATGGCGTAAAGCTGCCCTGCGCCGCCGGTAGCCAACACCACCGCGCGCGCCGGCAATATGAAGCTTCTGCCGTCCGCAGTGAGCTCCACACCCTTTATGCGGCCCTCGCGCACCACGAGGTCGCTCGCGGCGAAGCCTTCGAGCACCGTGATCGAGGGCGTACGGCGCACAGCCTCGATCAGCGCGGCCATGATCGCGCGGCCTGCGGTGTCGCCCTTAACGTGCAGAATCCGGTTGCGTCCATGCGCCGCCTCGCGGCCGAGGCTGAACCGGCCTTCGAGATCCTTGTCGAACGGCACGCCGTAGCGCAGCAGGTCCTCAAGCCGGTCGCGCGCCTCGCGCGCCAGGAGATGCGCAATTTTTTGGTCGACGATGCCGGCGCCGGCCCGAATCGTGTCGGCGGCATGCTGATCGGGGCTATCGCCTTCGGCCACGGCCGCGGCGATGCCGGCCTGCGCCCAGAGGCTGGAAGCGCCTTCGCCGAACCGCGCCGCCGAGACGACAGTTACGGGTAGTGGCGCCAGCTTCAGCGCGGTGAACAGCCCGGCAAGCCCCGCACCGACCACGACCACGTTGCTGGAAGCGCCGCCATGCGGCTTCGGTTCGACCTGGCTGTGCAAGGTCATCGATGCACTCAATGATTGAGGTTGATCATCCGCTCGATCGGCACACGTGCGCGCTCGGCGATAGCCGGATCGATCGTGACCTCCTCCTTGAGAAACACGAGGCTGTCGAGGATCTTCGGCAGGGTGATGCGCTTCATATGCGGGCAGAGATTGCAGGGCCGCACGAACTGGACATTGAGTGCCTCGACGGCGACGTTGTCGCTCATCGAGCATTCGGTCACGAGCAGCACTTTCGACGGCTGATGCTCCTTGACCCACTTGATCATGCCGGACGTAGAGCCCGTGAAATCCGCCTCGGCAATCACGTCAGGCGCGCATTCCGGATGGGCAATGATCTTGACGCCCGGATCGGTCTCGCGGAAGGCACGCAACTCGTCGCCGGTGAAGCGCTCATGCACCTCGCAATGGCCCTTCCAGGTGATGATCTCGACGTCGGTCTGGTTCGCCACCCATTTGCCGAGATACTCGTCGGGGATCATGATGACGCGCTTGGCCCCAAGCGACTCGACGACCTTCACCGCGTTGGACGAGGTGCAGCAAATGTCGGACTCAGCCTTAACCTCGGCCGAGGTGTTGACATAGGTCACCACTGGCACGCCGGGATAAGCCTCGCGCAGTGCCCGGACATCGGCGCCGGTGATCGAAGCCGCGAGCGAACAGCCCGCGCGCATGTCCGGGATCAGCACGGTCTTGTCGGGGTTCAGCAACTTCGAGGTCTCGGCCATGAAATGCACGCCGCCTTGCACGATCACCTCGGCGTCGGTCTTGGACGCCTCGCGCGCAAGCTGGAGCGAGTCCCCGACCACATCGGCAACGCAGTGGAAGATCTCGGGCGTCATGTAATTGTGCGCCAGCACGACCGCGTTGCGCGCGCGCTTGAGTTCGTTGATCGCCTTGATGTAGGGCGCAAAACCCGGCCACTCGATCGGCGGGATGACGCGCGACACGCGCTCATAGAGATGCGCGGTCGCCTTCGCCACCTCTGGCGTATAGGCGAGATCAGGCAGCAGCGTCGGCGGAAGCGGCGCCGGCGCTTTGCTTTTGCCGAGCACGCGGCTGCCTTGCAGACTTGCCATTGCGCGGGTCCTTCCGTCTATAATGCTCATAATGAGCATATATGGGCCGCTAAAACATCCGGCACAAGGGCCGGCAGCGCTATTCTCAGTTTGAGTATAGGGGATTTATCGGCCCAATCAAAGGGGACCCCTGGCCGCGTCGCCAAGCTGAGACGAACTGTGGCCTATCGGCGACAGTCTCCCACCACTTCCTGGTGGCTCTGCGGCCCGTCTCGGATTAACCTTGGTGCGAAGTACGAGGGGGTAGGGGGAGATGCGTGGACGATCTCTGATCGCCGCCCTTGCCGTTCCAGTCTTGCTGGTCGGCGCATTCATCGTGCCGTCGGCGCTCGCTCAGGACAATCAAGTCTCGGAAGAGGTCGGCGATGACCCCAATGCGGGCGCGACGGAAACTGCGGTCGAGTCCGGCGCGGACAACCAGACCAAAACCGCCACACAGGAAGCCGCAGCCCCGGTCGAAGCCACGCCGCTGGTGGCCGCAATTCGAGCCAAGCTCCTGGATGCTGCCATTCGCAAGGATGTGCCCGCCGGCGACCTGGCGGCGCTTGAGGCGTTCTACAATATCCGGAGCCAGCCGGCCTGGATGACCGACATGGGTTTTTCCAGCGAGGCGCAGGCCATCATCGATGAGATTCACGAGGCCGACGACTGGGGCCTCTCCGCCGCCGCCTTCGATGTTCCCGACGCCGGCGACTTGCCCGGCTCGCTCGACGAGCAGGCAGCAGCCGAAATTCGGCTCGACATCGCCATCCTAAAATATGCGCGTCACGCGCGCGGCGGCAGGGCCGACCCGGGCAGATTGAAGAACGTGGACATGCGGCCTGCCTTACGCGATCCGAACCGCGTGCTGACCGAGATCGTCGGGGCGCCAGTGCCGAACGAATATCTTCACGTGCTGCATCCGCAGCACGAACAGTTCCGGCGCCTGCGTCAGGCGCTGCTGAAGGCGCGTGCGGAGAGTGAGGCGGGAGCCAAGCCGCGCAACATGCAAAAGCTGATCGTCAACATGGAGCGCTGGCGCTGGATGCCGGAGGATATTGGCCGCCTTTATGTGCAGATCAACATCCCTGAGTTCATGGTTTATATCGCCAAGAACGGCAAGGTCATCCACCAGGAGAAGGTGGTGGTCGGCAAGCCGGTCTACGCCACGCCGATCTTCTCTGCCGATCTCAAATCGATCGTGTTCAATCCCGACTGGACCGTTCCGTCGACCATCGTCCGCGAAGATTTGCTGCCGCGGCTGCGCAAAGGCGGGGGCATGTTCGGCGGCGGCGGCTCGTTCCTCAAACAGCACAAGCTCACCGTGAGGTATAAGGGCAAGCAGGTAGACCCGAACTCGATCGACTGGAACCGCGTGAACATGGGCGCAATCAGCTTCCACCAGGCTCCGGGCCCGACCAATGTGCTGGGCAAGGTCAAGTTCCTCTATCCCAACCGCCACTCCGTTTATATGCACGACACCATCAAGCGCGAGCTCCTGAACCGCGATGTCCGCGTCGAGGGTCATCATTGCCCGCGCGTCGCCAACCCGGGCAAGGTAGCCGCGGTGATCTTGGCCGAGGACAGGGGCATGCCGGCTTCGGAAATCGACAAGCTGCTCGCCAGAGGCCACAACAGCGGCGTCGCCCTCAATGGCCGCGTGCCGGTGCATACCACCTATTTCACCGCCGCCGCCGATGCCGAAGGGAATGTCCGCACCTTCGCCGATGTCTATAGTCTCGATGCCGGCGTAGCGGCGGCAATCGGCACGGACGCGAGGGCCGAAACGGTTGCCGACAACGCCGACGTCCGCACGCCGGAGGTCAAGCCGACCCCGCCCGCGCCCCGCGCTGCCGCCAGCATGCCGAAGCCAAGCACGGTCGGCCCGCCGCCGCCCGCAGGTTTCGGCGTCGCCGCTCCCTAAGCGAGATCAGGCGGAGCCAAGCTTGCCCGCTTTATCGTGTGCCTCCGGGCGATCTTTTGCTAGGCTCGGCTCCCAGGCCGCATCGCGGCAGGCCAGGGCAGCCAAGGAGCGCTCCAGTGCAGTCGCAATTCACCGTCGGCATCAGCGTGGCAGGCAAGGGCGACCGGCTCGTGGTCAAGGCCGAAGATGCGCTCATCGCGGCGCTGAAAGTCAAAGCCGAGCGGCCGGACGCCCTGATCACCTATGTCCGGCGCCTGAACCGGCGCGGCGATCAGCGGCATCCTCCGCACCGGCTGAGCGAAAGCCGCTACTAGCTCTGCGCGGAATTCATTCGTCGGGAGACGAGCGGGCAGGCGACGCTCGCCGCTGCCGCATCAAGAAATAGATGGCGAACGAGACGAGCAGGAGCACTGCGGCAATGGCCGGAGCGCGCCAGTCTCCGGCGACCACCCGGAAGACGATCAGCAGCAGGCAGACTACCGCGCCGAGCGCCGGCACGAATAGCGGGACCTCGAAGCGGCCACGCGGCTCGTCTGTGCGCTGCTTCAAGACGAACAGCGAGGCGTTGACCACCATGAACACGACCAGGAGGAGAAGGACCGTCGCCGCCGCCAACTCGGAAATGGTGCCAAGCAGCGCGAGCGGTACGGCCACGAGAAACAGTACGGCAACGGCAATATGCGGCGTGCGTCTTTCCGCATGCACGTCGCCGAACCTGGGCGGCAATAGCCCCTGCTGCGCCATGCCGTAGATCAGGCGCGAGGCCGTGACATAGTTGAGCAGGGCCGTGTTGGCGACCGCAAACATGGTGATTGCGGTGAACAGCCCGGACGGAATCGCAGGCGCGGTGCGACTCATGACCTCGGTGATCGGCCCCGGCGCTTCCGCAAGCTCTTGCCAGGGCACCACCGATACGGCCGTCACCGCGACGGCGATGTAGAGCAGGGCTGCCACCGCCATAGCCAAAATGAGCCCGAGCGGCACGGTGATCTCGGGGTTACGGGTCTCTTCGGCCACGTTGTACATGTCCTCGAAGCCGATGAAGGCGAAGAAAGCGAGCACCGCGGCCTGCATGACGAGCACGACGACAAGGTCGTCGCTATCGAAGCTGGCCGGCGTCTCGAAATAGTCGACCGATCCCCAATAGGACAGGCCGGTCGCGATCACGATCAAGAGCCCGCCCACCGAGATCAATGTGCAGACCACATTGGCCCACATCGATTCGCGGATGCCCCGAAACACGATGCCGGCCAGTAACAGAAGAAAACCGAGTGCGAGCCATTCCAGCGGTACCTGGTCGAAGCCGAACAGCACCGCGAGATTGGCCGCGAACACCCGGCTTTGCGTGGCGATCGAGCTGAGTCCCGAGCAGACCAGCGCGAGCCCGACCAGGAAGCTCAGCATCGGAAAGCTGAACGCCCGCTGCGTCACATAGGCTGCGCCGCCGGCGCGCGGATAGCGTGAGCCGAGTGACGCATAAGACAGCGCCGTCAGCAGCGCGCCGCCGAGCGCCACCAGAAAAGCGAGCCACACGGCATTGCCGACGAGGCCTGCCGTCTTGCCGACCAAGCCGTAAATGCCGGCGCCGACCATGCTGCCGAGCCCGTACAGCGCCATTTGCGCCGGCCCGATCGTGCGGTGCAGCTTTGGGCCCTGGCCCGCAATCTTCTCCGCGTCGGATGAATCCCTCATTCCCTGTCCTTAGCACGCGGAAGCGCGCCGTTCCCGTGAAAGCGGCGGCCTAACGAAGATGCTGTGCAGGTAAACGGGAAGAGGGCAGGCGAACCACCCCAGGAGGCGGCTCAAGCGGCGCTAAGCAGCCCGCGTCTTGCTCTTGGGCTTGGCCGCGACCTTGCTCTTCGCCGGCTTGGCCTTGCCCTCGCTTGCGCGCGGCAACGGGAAATCCGCGCTCTCATACAGGCGCCGGATGCCGCGGCTGTCGAAGCGCACTTCATCGACCTCGAGATAAGTCCCGAGAAAGCAATCGGCAGGCAACTCCTCGACCGCATAGCGAACGGCCTCCGCCGCCCGGTCGAAGCGCTTGTAGCTGATGCCACGGGAGCGCGCCTTCCAGCTACGCGTCGGAAACAGCTCGGCTTCGGCGGTATAATCGATAACGGGCATAACGATGAACCTTCTAGACTACGCTACGAATGGGTAGACGCCCCGCGATATGCGCGCGAAACGACAAAACCTATTGGCTTTGCGCCAAATTTATTGGCCTTGAGCCAAGCATCGCGTCGATTCCCGCCGGGGAGGCGATCCGTCGCCGCCGAACAACGTCTGTAACGGGCTGATGGACGCGATAAGCTGACTGGATAAAATCCAGTCCGTTATTGGACATATATAGTGTGTCAACCTGCTCAGGTCCAGCCTCCGCCTGAAACGATTATGCGGCTATTTGCACTGAGAACCCATTTTTCGGCCGCATTGGCCCTGGCCTGAGACCAGCGCCTTAACTTTTCAGCCGGTAGCCAGTCTTGAAAATCCACCATACCGCGACGAGGCAGATCGTAAGGAACAGCGCGATCATGCCGAGGCTGATGGCGGGGCTCACATCGGCGATCTCGAAGAAGCTCCAGCGGAAGCCCGAGACTAAATAGATCACGGGATTGAACAAGGTGACCGTCTGCCAGAACGGCGGCAGCACGCTTAGCGAATAGAAGGTGCCCCCGAGAAAGGTCAGCGGCGTGATGATGAGCAGCGGCACAAGTTGAAGCTGCTCGAAGCCGTCGGCCCACAGCCCGATGATGAAGCCGAGCAGGCTGAACGTAATCGCAGTCAGCACCAGAAACCCCGCCATCCATACGGGATGCGCGATCTCGAGCGGCACGAAGAAGGCTGCGGTGGCTAGGATGATCAGCCCAAGAATGATGGACTTAGTGGCGGCGGCGCCCACATAGCCCACCACGATCTCGAACGGCGAGATCGGCGCCGAGAGCAGTTCATAGATCGTGCCGGTGAAGCGCGGAAAATAGATACCGAATGAGGCATTTGCCACGCTCTGGGTGAGAAGCGTCAGCATGATCAGGCCAGGCACGATGAACGCGCCGTAGGAGACGCCCTCGATCTCGGTGATGCGCGAGCCGATCGCCGCGCCGAACACCACGAAATAAAGCGAAGTGGCGATCACCGGCGAGACGATGCTTTGCAAAAAGGTCCGCCCCCAGCGCGCCATCTCGAATTTGTAGATCGCCCTGATTGCCGGCAGGTTCATCTGTCACGCCTCACCAGATCGACGAAGATGTCCTCGAGCGAACTTTGCGTCGTGTCGAGATCCTTGAACCTGATGCCCGCGCTGGAAAGGTCGGTGAGCAGCCCGGTTATGCCGGTGCGCGGCCCTCGGGTGTCGTAATGATAGATCAGCTCGCTGCCGTCATTGGCGAGCGAGAGGTTATGGCCTTCGAGCTCGGCCGGAATGGCCTCGAGCGGCGCATGCAGCTGGAGCGTGAGCTCCTTCCTACCGAGCTTGTGCATCAGCTCCCGCTTGTCCTCGACCAGGATTAGCTCGCCCTTGTTGATCACCCCGATCCGATCGGCCATGTCCTCCGCCTCGTGGATATAGTGCGTCGTCAGGATGATTGTGACGCCGGAATCGCGCAAAGCACGCACGTTCTCCCACATATCCTTGCGCAGCTCGACGTCGACGCCGGCGGTAGGCTCGTCGAGAAAGAGGATGGCGGGTTCGTGCGAGAGAGCTTTGGCGATCAGCACGCGGCGCTTCATACCGCCGGACAGCGTCATCAGTTTGGAGTCCTTCTTGTCCCACAGCGACAAGTCCTTCAGTACCTTTTCGATATAGGCCGGGTCGTCCCATTTGCCCCACAGGCCGCGGCTGAACGAAACCGTCGTCCAGACGGTCTCGAACATGTCGGCGGTGAGTTCCTGCGGCACCAGTCCGATCATCGTCCGAGCGGCGCGGTAGTCGGTGACGATGTCGTCGCCGGCGATGGTCACCGTGCCCGAGGTCGGTGTCACGATTCCGCAAATGATGCTGATCAAGGTGGTCTTGCCGGCGCCGTTGGGGCCGAGCAGGGCGAAAATCTCGCCCTTGCGGATCTCGAGATTGATCCCTTTCAGCGCCTCGAAGCCGCCGGCATAGGTCTTCGACAGATTGTTGACGGTGATGATCGGTTGCATGGCGCAGGGAGGAATCGGAAGCTGAAAGGGAAGGGCGGTATAGCCCTCTTCTAATAGAGGTGCCAGTGCGGCAACTCTGCGGCGTTCCGCCCGCTCAGCTTCCTTCGTCGCTGCTTTCGAGCTGGAAGAACTCGACCACGCTCGGCTGAATGACCTTGGCGTGCACCGCCAGCAGCACCAGCTGCGCGTCGAGGCTGGTGCCGGAGGCGAGCGCCATCTCCATGCGCCGCTCCACTTCGCCGGCGAGCTCCGGCGCGTTCGCCCCGGCGAATCCCTCGGCACCGATCATGCAATAAGCAAGCAGCTCGGCCGCGGCGCGATAGGTCTCCGGCGGCACGTCGCGGCCCTGCGCCTGTTCCTTGAGCAGCTTGACCGCAGTCAGTTTCACTGCGTCCGGAACCAGATTGGGATGCAGGTCTACCGTTCGGAGCGCCTTGTCGAAGTCGCGCAGCTCCTGCGAGCGTCCGAAGATGCCGAACAGGCCGAGCGAAAGTCCACGCTGCATCACGGCAATCCTTGCCTGGGGGCCCGCCGGTGCGCAGGAGTCCTCAGCCTGCGTCGGCGGGCGACAAGCGCAGGATCTGGCCCTTACCGGCGTCGGTCAACGCATAGACGGCGCCGTCGGGGCCCTGCACCAGATTGCGGATGCGGGCGCCGAGCGGGATGCGCTCTTCGCCCGTCACTTTATCCCCCTCCACGGTGAGACGGACGATGCCTTGAGAGGAAAGCCCGGCAATCAAAAGATTTCCCTTCCAGCCGGGAATGGCGTCGGCGGCGTAGAAGGTGATGCCCGAGGGCGAGATCACCGGCGTCCACTGCTTGATGGCATCGGTGAACTCCGGTCGCGTCGGCGGATCGGGAATCTCCGTACCATTGTAGTGCTTGCCCCAACTCACCGCCGGCCAGCCATAATCCTTGCCCGGCGCGATGAGATTCAACTCATCGCCCCCGAGCGGGCCGAACTCGGTCTCCCAGAGCGCGCCGGTTTCGGGCTGAATGGCGGCACCTTGCGCGTGACGATGCCCGTAGGAATAGATTTCGGGCAGCACGCCATCCTGCCCCATGAAGGGATTGTCCTGCGGCACCGATCCGTCCGGGTTGATTCGCAAAATCTTGCCGATCGAGGTCGACAAGTCCTGCGCCGGAGCGAATTCGAACCGGTCGCCGGTGGTGATAAACAGCGTGCCGTCCTGGGCGAAAACCAGGCGAGAGCCGAAATGCAGCGAACGCCCCTCGACCTTTGGCTTCTGCCGCCAGATGACCTCCACATCGCTCAGGCTGTCTTCGCCGAGCTTGCCGCGGGCGACCGCCGTTCCGGCGCCGCCATCGCCCCGCTCCGCGTATGATAGGTAGACCAGCCGGTTCTCGTCGAATTTGGGGTCGAGCGCCACGTCGAGCAGTCCACCCTGGCCCTCCGCGACAACCTCCGGCACCCCTTTTACCGGGTCGGATTTCGTCCCGTCCGGGCCGACGATGCGCAGCCGTCCGGCGCGCTCGGTCACCAGCATGCGCCCATCCGGCAAGAAGGCGAGGCCCCAGGGATGCTCTAGTCCGCCCGCCACGGTCTCGACCTTGAGCGCACCTTGATCGGTTTCGACCACCGGCTCTTTTTCCTTGGCACAGGCTATGAGCGCGCCGGCCGAGAGAAATGCGGCAAAAAACAGGCTCGCCGTGCCGGCGTTGCGAAAAACCGTCTCCGCGTGTATCGAATGCATCGTTGCTCCGCCTTCACCGTTTTTCCGTTGCATCTATTCGGTCCTGTAGGAGACCGACTATGCTGTCCGCAGTCTTGCATGAGGGCGCGCAATACCCAAGTTGAAGCCTGCGCGTCACGCCCCGAATCACCATTCACCGCGATTGAAACCGATGGCAGCATTTTTGAGGGCGATTTGCGTCTCATCGCGGGTGGACCGTGCAGGAGTTGGCTTCTGCACGTTTTTTATGGCCCTGGTTTGGCTTGGCCCATCGGTGCTTGCCACCGAAAAGGCCGTTGACGAGTCGATCCGCGCCTTTGTCGAACGGGTCAATGAAGCCTCCCTCGAATTTTTCGCCTCCGGATCTGAAGCGGAAGCACGCGAGCGGGCCCGGGCGCTGCTTGCCTGGGCGTTCGACATACCTGCCATGGGCGAGGAAGCTCTCGGCCGCGCCTGGGACGCGGCCACGGAGGAAGAGCGCAAGCAGTTTCTGGAAGCCTTCGAGGAAGACGTCATCGGCGGCTATCTCCGACGCATGCGGCCGGGGGGGACCTTGACCTTCATCGGCAACCGTCCGCCCGTCGACGGGCACCATCCCGCGGCCAGCCAGCGTACCGTTCCCGGCAAAAAGGACCAAATCTGGATTTGGTGGATGCGACCGGATGGAGATTCCTGGCGCATAACCGATCTTTTGCTTGGCGGGCACAGTGCCGTGATAACGGAAAGACGCGAATATGCGGCTATCCTGGAGAGCAATAATGGCGATATGAACGCCTTGATCGCGTTCATGCGTAAACGTGCGGCCCAATGAACACAGCACTCAAACCCCTCATCAGCCTCGACCATGTGAGCCATCACTTCGACGATGGGCGGATCGTCGCGCTCAACGATGTCAGCTTAACAATCGAGGAGGGCGCCTCCGTCGCCATCGTCGGAGCGAGCGGCAGCGGCAAGTCGACGCTGATCCTGCTCCTCTGCGGCATCCGGGTTCCAGTGGCGGGGCAGGTGCTGTGGCGGGGCATGCCGGTAACGAGTTCCGGGCAATGGACCGAACTACGGCGCACCGAGATCGGCATCGTCTTCCAGGAGTTCAACCTATTTTCCACCTTAACGGCGCGGGAGAATATCGAGGTGGCGATGTTCGGCATGGGGCTCGGCAGCCGCGAGCGGATGCGCCGCGCCGATGCCGCGCTCGAGGCCGTCGGACTCTCGGCGCGCGCCACGCATCTGCCGCACGAACTCTCCGGCGGCGAGCGCCAGAGGGTCGCCATCGCGCGCAGTATCATCAACGATCCCAAGCTCATCCTGGCCGACGAGCCGACCGGGAATCTGGACAGCGTCAATGCCCAGGCGATCCTCGATCTGCTGTTCGAGCTTAAGCGCAGCCGCGGCGCCACATTGGTGATGGTTTCACATGAGCCGGACCACGCGCGGCGCTGCGAACGTCAGATCCGGATCAAGGACGGCAAGGTTTTCGAGCAGCAGCGGCAGCGCCAAAAGCCAGCGAGGGCGACCCCTTGAATCATCTCGAACTGGCCTTCCGCAATCTCAAGCGGCGCCCCGGGCGCTCGGTGCTCACCATCATGGGGGTGGCGCTGGCGGTCGGAAGCTTCATCACGCTCTATGGCCTCTCCCGCAGCGTGCAGGAGAACGTGCAGCAGAGCTTCGAGGAGCGGGGCACCGATCTCACCGTCAGGCGCCGTGGCGTAGCCGAGCCGTTCGGCGGCAATATGCGGCAAGACGTCATCCCGGAGATTGCCAAAATCCCGGGAGTGGAAGCCGTATCGGGCCAGCTCCTCAGCTTCGCGGCGACCGACAATGACGACCACGTCCTCGCCTTTGGCTGGGCCACGGACAGCTTCTACTGGCCGGAGATTCCCCTGGTCGACGGACGTTTGCCCGAGCACGGCGAACGCAAGATCGCGCTTGTCGGCAAGGATATTGCGAGGACTCTCGACAAGAAGCTCGGCGATGAGATCACGCTGATCGGCGAAAAATTCCGCGTCATCGGCATTACCGACTATGCCTCCATTATCAATCGCAACGCCATCATTCTCGAGCTTGCCGATTTGCAGGATGTCACCTTTCGCACCGGCGCCGTCACCTACATCTCGGTCAGGCTGGACCATCCCGATCGAGCCGAGGAGGCCGATCGCGTGGCCCAGGCCATCGAGGCTTTGGGCGAGTTCTCGGTGACCAAGAGCGAAGACGTCATGCGCAACGACACGCTGATCGGCCTGCTGACGGCGGTATCGTCCTCGATGGCCTGGGTAGCGATGTTGATGGGCGTGCTCATGGTGCTCAACACCCTGCTGATGGCCGTGCTCGAGCGCACGCGGGAGATCGGCATTTTGTCGGCAATCGGCTGGTCCAAGCAGCGGATCATGAGCGCGCTGGTGGTCGAAGGCTTCATCCTGTCGGCGGTCGGCAGCGCCGCCGGCATCGTCATCGGCGTCGCCGGCTCGCGCCTGCTGGACGCTATTCCGGCGATCGGGCGCTATGTGGCGGTGAAGCCGACTCCAGGGCTGATTGCCGCCACGGCCGTCGCGGCCATTGTGCTGGGCATTCTTGGCTCGTTCTACCCGGCCTATGTCGCCACAAGGCAAAGTCCCGCCGCTGCCCTCGAACGCGCCTGAGGCCGCTAGACCCGGCCGGCCTTGACCCTGAGGCCTGGCGCTGGGCGCTCCAGCAGCACCTCGCGGCGGAAGCGGTAAAGCCGGGCAGGGCGCCCGCCTGTCGCCGTCGACACATTGCCGGTTCCTTCGACCAGGCCGCCTTGTTCGACCAGCCGCCGGAAATTCTGCTTGTGCAGCAGCGTGCCGGAGATCGCCTCGACCGTCTTCTGCAATTCGTAGAGCGTGAATTCCCGCGGCAACAACTCGAACACCACCGGCCGGTATTTCAGCTTGCCGCGCAGGCGCCCAAGGGCGGTGGCAAGAATGCGGCGATGGTCGAACGCCATGGGCCGGCCAAACTCGGGCAGGTCCATCCAGCGCCCGGCGGCGGAGCGCCCGTCGCGCTTCGCTTCGGCCACGAGACCCGCTTCATACAAAAGCTCGTAGCGTTCCAACACCCTCTCTTCGTCCCATGCCCCGCCGATCCCGAATGAGATCCGCAAGCGCTCGGGACGCCGGAGCGCCCGAGGCGGCTCGTTGGGGGAGGGGGGGCGCGCGGCCCATTCCTTTAGTCTGGGCTCGATCTCGTTGCTGAGAATGGCGGGCTTGCCTTGCCGCCAGTCCTCCCAGGGGAAATAAGCGTACCAAGGCGACCAATGCGAGCCCAGCAACTCTTCGCTGCCACGCGTGAGCGCCAGATAGCCTACCGAGAGCATATGCGGACCGTCGGCTTCGGCATGCCGCCCCCGATCGCCGAACGTGTAAAGCTGCTCGACATAGCCGAGCTCCAGTCCGGTTTGTCGCTTCACCCATTCGCGCAGGCCGATCTCCAGCGTGCGGTGAGCGCGGGGCGCGAATGGACCGAAGGGCAACGCATCCCACAGGCCCGACCCCACTGTGCCGGGCCTCACCACGAGGATATGCGGCTGACCTTCGCGTACCGTGACGATTGCGGCATTGAGGCCGAGCTCGATCAGAGGGTCGCTGCTGCGCGGATCCGGCGAGAACGGGGCCTTGCGTTTCGCCTCCGCCATGGCGGCTAAGCGGCGAGCCGCGCCGGCAAAGCGAATACCTCGGCTTCCTCGGCGAGCCGGCCCCTGCCAATATCTTCCACGGCTGCGATCATCCGGCCTTTGCGCTCCAGGATTTCGTCGGCCAGCGCCACCAGGAGGCGATTAGGATAGGCGGTGGGCGATGCGCGGCGCAGTACCCAGGCGAGATCCCGCTCGGTCCCTTCGGGGTTCAGCGCGCAAAGCGAAATAAAGGCCGCCGCGGTCGACCGGCTGATTCCTGCCCAGCAATGGATCAGGAGCGGCGCCTGCCGGTCCCAACCGGAGGCGAAACGAATCAGGTCCGCGACATGCGTCTGGCAGGGCAGCACGAGGCCCGGCTGCGGTTGGCAGATATCGTTCATCGACAGCCTGAGATGCCGGTCCGGCCCGATACTGGGCGGTGTCGGGATCGGCGTTTCGCCGTTGATCAGGGTCACGAGGTGACTGACCCGCGCATCGGCCACGGTCGTCTCGACCAGGCTCAGCGGTGCGACAAAGATGGTTTCCGGGCTCATGCTGGGTGGCACTCTAATCGGTTCTTCGGACAAAATCAGCGTGGTCATTGGGCGCAAAAGGCTACTTTCCGGACGGAATTCGGGCTGTCATCGACATTGGCTTAGCTCATTGAAACGCTTGAGGAATTTCGATTCGCTGGCCGCTGCCGGCAACGGCGCCAGATGCGACAGACGCTTGACGAGACCTGAACTCAAGCCTCGCGGCTGGCCGAAAAAGCGGCGCGCCTCGCTCCGCGAAAATCCGGCAAGGCCAGTGGCTTCGTAATAGGCGGCGATCTTATCAGCCCGTTTGATCAGCTTCGTGACACGGTCGGGAAGCTCCGCCGGCAAGCCGAAGCGAAGGTGAATGGCAGCGAGCAGCCTGGCCTCGAAGGCGCGATAATCGAGGGACAGCGCTGCCTTGAACGGGCTGATCAAGTCGCCGATCACATATTCCGGCGCGTCGTGGATGAGCGCCGCGAGCCGGAACCTGAGGTCTAGTTTCGGCTCGAGCTCCGTCACGATGCTCTCGGCCAGCAGGCTGTGCTCTGCCACCGAGAAGGCATGCTCGCCATCGGTCTGGCCGTTCCAGCGCGCCACACGCGCAAGCCCATGGGCGATATCCTCGATCTCGATATCGAGCGGTGAGGGATCGAGCAGGTCGAGGCGCCGGCCGCTCAGCATTCGCTGCCAGGCCCGATGGGATGTATTGGCCGCCAGGCTTTGCATGTATCACCTAGGTCTCGCCGGATTGCGGCGCGAAATCGCCGATCAGACTCCCGATGATAATCTGTGCACTCAAGCATGAAAATCTAGACGCGAGACGCCGAGGATGGCATTGCTTTAGCCCGATTCCAATCAGTATGGGTCAACCTCGGTCTTCGACGCGGGAGATGCACTATGGCAAAGCTGCCCAGATATTCGCTTAGTTACAATGCCAAGACAAAAAAGTGGGAGTTGAAAAGCGAAGGCTCGGGCAGCGTCGTCAAGACGTTTACGAGCAAAGCGAAGGCCACCAAGGGCGGCGTGCTTGAGAAGGCCGTGGGCGGTATGGGCTCGGTACGCATCCGGAAGCGGGACGGGAAGATTCAAGAAGAGCGGACCTATCCGCGAAGCATGGACCCGCGGGGCCGGGGCTAGGCTTTTCCCAGTTTCACGCAAGCTGCACGGCGATGACAGCCGACCAAATGGTCGTTGATCATGCCGCTTGCCTGCATGAAGGCGTAGACGATCGTCGGCCCGCAGAACTTGAAGCCGAGCGCTTTGAGGTCCTTGGAGACGGTGCGTGACAATTCCGTTTGGGCGGGGATTTCCTTGATCGCCTTGAAGCGGTTGACGATCGGTTTGCCATCGACGAAGTCCCACAGATAGGCGGCGAATCCTGGACCTTGCTCCATGATCTCAAGCCACGCCCGGGACGACAGAATCGCCGCCTCGATCTTGGCGCGGTTGCGCACGATGCCCTCGTCTTGCATCAGCGCCTCGACTTTCTTGTTGGAATAGCGTGCGATCTTTTCCGGCATGAAGCCGTCGAAGGCGCGGCGAAACGCATCGCGCTTGCGCAGGATCGTGATCCACGACAATCCGGCCTGAAAACCGTCCAGCACGAGTTTTTCGTAAAGCGCCCGGTCGTCGCGCTCCGGCACGCCCCATTCCTCGTCGTGATAGGCGACATAGAGCGGATCGGTGCCGGGCCAAGGGCAGCGTCCGGACGCTTTGCCGGGGGTCATGTCATACCCCCGGTGAGAGGCACGGCGAAATGCGCAGAGGCGGGCCGGCGCAGCGAGATCGTAACCCCTCCGGCCGTGAGCGTCTTCCTAACCGCAACGGCTGCCTCGGCGCGGTCGAGGCGGATCATGGCCAATCCCGATCTTCCGCTCACCGAGCCAAGCGTGCCGATCGGCACGCCATCGGCCTCGATGCTCGTGCCCGTGGCAGGCAACGGCACCGCGCTGTCCACCCGCACGATGCGTTTGCGCGCCGTACCCCGATGCTCCATGCGCGAGACGACCTCCTGTCCGACATAGCAGCCTTTGGCGAAGTCTACGCCGTTCAATTGGTCGAACAGCGCCTCATGCGGGAAGGCATCGCCGAACGCATAGTCGCGCCCGCCTTCGGGCACCCCGAAGCTGATGCGCATGGCGTGATAGTCCTCATCTGAGGCCGGCTCGCAGCCGAGATCGGCTGCGTCAAGTTGCTTCGGGACGAGTAGGCGAAAGCCCAGCTCGGGCAGCCGCGGATCGGCGTAGACGATGGCTCTTTCCGGCGCTCGCGGTGTTCCGCCCCAAGCCGCCATCACCTCAAGCGAAGGCTCGGCTTCGATCTGGACATCGGCGCGCAGGCGATAGAACCCGAGCCGCTTCCGCAGCTCCTCGGCCTTGTCCGCCGCCGCGTCGATCAGGAAAGCCTGGTCATGGGCAACGACGAAGAAGTCGAACAGGACCTTCCCCTGGGGCGAGAGTAGGCCGGTATGAATCGCCTTGCCGCCGTCAATCTTGCCGATATCGTTGGTGATCAGCCCTTGCAGTAATTTGCGCGCGTCGGGCCCCGAGGCGCGCAAGACGGCGCGTCCTTCCAACAGGGTTGCATGGCAATGGCCCATAACCGGCTCTTCTGCTACCAAGACCTCCGACATTTATGGGAGCGGGCTAGCCCCCGCAAGTGAGCCCGTGGCCCAGGCCTTCGATCTTGTCTTCAAAGGGGGGACAATCGTCAATCACGCCGGCGAAGGTCTCGCCGATATCGGCGTGAAGGACGGCCGCATCGCCGCGATCGGCTCGATCGGCGAGGAGGCGGCAGGCCGGACGGTCGACGCGCGCGGCCTGCATCTCCTGCCTGGCGTCATCGACACCCAGGTGCATTTCCGCGAGCCGGGCCTCGAGCACAAGGAGGACCTCGAATCAGGCAGCCGCTCCGCCGTGCTCGGCGGGGTCACGGCCGTGTTCGAGATGCCCAACACCAAGCCGGCCACGACCAGTGCGGAGGCGCTGGCCGCCAAGGTCGCGGCCGCGACCGGGCGCATGTATTGCGACTTCGCCTTTTTCGTCGGCGCCACGCGCGACAATATCGACCGGCTAGGGGAGCTCGAGCTTCTGCCCGGGGCCGCCGGGATCAAGGTCTTTGTGGGCTCGTCGACTGGCGACCTTCTGGTCGACGACGAGGAGAGTCTGGCGCGCGTTCTCGCGGCGATCAGGCGGCGCGCCGCGTTCCACTCCGAGGACGAATCGCGGCTGCGCGAGCGCCTCCCGCATCAGCGGGAAGGTGATCCGTCGAGCCACAGCGAATGGCGCGATGCCGCGGCCGCTTTTACATCGACCGAGCGGCTGCTGCGGCTCGCGCGCGCCGCCGGAAAGCGCGTGCATGTGCTGCATGTGTCGACCGGCGAGGAGATGGCGCTGCTCGCGTTGCACAAGGACGTCGCCTCGGTCGAGGTCACGCCGCAGCATTTGACGCTTGCCGCGCCCGAGGCCTACGCGGAACTCGGCACTAGGGCGCAGATGAACCCGCCACTCAGGGACCGATGCCATCAAGAGCGGCTTTGGTGGGGCGTCGGCGAAGGCGTCGTCGATGTGCTCGGCTCCGATCACGCCCCGCATACGCTCGATGAGAAAAGCGGCATCTATCCGGCGACGCCGTCTGGCATGCCGGGCGTACAGACCTTGGTGCCGGTCATGCTGGACCACGTCAATGCCGGGCGTCTCTCGCTCGCCCGGTTCGTCGATCTGACGAGTGCCGGTCCGCAGCGCTTGTTCGGCGTCGCCGGCAAAGGCCGACTCGCCGTTGGCTACGATGCCGATCTCACCATCGTCGACCTCAAGGCCGAGCGGGTAATCGAAGAGTCCTGGATCGGCAGCAAATGCGGCTGGACGCCCTTCGCCGGCCGCAAGGTGAAGGGATGGCCGGTTGGCACGGTGGTACGCGGGCAGCTCGCCATGTGGCAGGGCGAGCTTGGCCCCGCCGACGGCCGGCCGGTTCGCTTCGGCGAGGCCCTGCCGCGGCCTATTGGATGAAATAGTGCCAGACGCCGCTTGGCGAGATGCCCAGCCGGTAGAAGCTGTATTTGCCGCTCTTCTTCATTGGAGCCGCCAGTTCCGGCCACACGACACGATAGAATTCGACCTCCTGGGCCGGCGTCAGTTTGGAAAGGTCGGCCTCCGCAAAATAGGGCCAGACATACATCTCGTCCGGCCCTGTTCCCACGCGGGCGAAACCGGACGACATGACATTGAGCATGGCTGCCAGAACGTCGCGGCCGGAGCCGTCGGCTGAGTCCTTCTTCCAGAAGGCAATTGGGTCTTCGACATATTCGGCGGCGACCATCGGCTTGAGCTCGTTCGATTCGAGCACTGGCCGCATGGTCTCGATCTCCCCGCTTTGGGCGGCTTCGGCAATCTGCTCGATCATGCGCTTGACCGGGTCGGGCAGAGCGTCGAAATCGTAAAGCGCTTCCGGTGCTTGGCTTTCGACCTCAACGGCCGCCGCGCCCGCGCCGACGGCCTCGCCGCGAGGCGTACCGGCGTCGTTCTGAGCGTAGACAAGCGCGGCAGTGCCCGCTACCAATGCGCCGAGGGCAATCATGACGGAAATCCGGCGATTCATGCATCACTCCATGAGTGCTCAGTCAATTTCGCAGATCGGCGTTGAAGCGCAAGTCCGGCTCTTGACGGCGCTATCGCCGCGCAACGACCGCTCGGCGCCAGCGCCGAACGCATAGGGCCTGGCTTTGCAGGCAGGCGCGCAATTCGTCGTCTCCACCCTCCAGCTCGTGCTTGCCGGCATCGGCATCGGCCTGCTGGTGGCGGCGCCGATCGGTCCGGTGAATGTCCTCGTCATCCAGCGGGCCGTCTCGCGCGGCTTCTGGGGCGGCCTCGCCGCCGGACTCGGCGCGGTGATCGGCGACGGGTTGCTGGCAGCGATCGCCGCCTTCAGCGTCACCGCGATTTCCGACGTGATGGGCGCCTATGCCGGATCGATTCAGTTGATCGGCGGCGTGCTACTGGTGGTCTTCGGTCTTGCGCTCTTGTTCACCCGGCCGTCGCTCACCATTCCCCTGGGCCAGAAGTCGCATCTCCTCGATCACGCCGGCATCATCCCGCAGACTTTCTTCCTGACCGTCACCAATCCAGGCGCCATTCTCGGCATGGCGGCGATGATCGGCGGTCTCGGCTCGCTGATTGGCGGCCTCAATACTTATTTCGAGGCACTGCTCCTGGTCGCGGCCGTCATGGGGGGCAGTCTCTTATGGTGGCTCGGCCTCTCCGAACTGATCGCCACCATCCGGCACAAGCTCACCGAAGGCCGGCTGAAGCTGATCAATCGCATCGCCGGTGCGGTCTTGATCGCTTTCGGGCTGGTCCTGCTGTTCGGCGGTGATTTGCTCTAGCCCGCGACGGACGGCTACTGCGCCGTCCGCTTCAGCGTGAACTCGCCATGATGGATGCGGCGCGACAGCCCGTTCGTCATCTTGGCCACCGCGTCCTCGCCATAAGCGCCGATAAGATCGGCAAGCGCGGCGAACAGGGCGGCATTGGCGAGCATCTCCGGCTCAATACCGTCGTGCAATGCCTCGTGCCACGCGTCGAGAATATATTTGAGCGCCGCCTGCTTCTGCTCCTCGTTCGGGGAGGACTGCGGCGTTCGCCGGGCTGTGTGCAATTCTGGCGCCCCCTTTTGGCAACCTGGGTCTTGGGTTGCAGCCAGGATTGCACACGCGCGCCGCTCGCCCGACGACAGAGTGAACTAACCATTAATCTTTACGCTTAAAATTTTAGGGATTGTTGGCCGGGGCTTCGAGGCTGTCCCCGCCTGGCGCATCGCCCGTCTCGGGAGGTGGAACCGCCGCCTGGCTGACGGGGGGTAGGCCGCCAGTCTGATCGAGATCAGCGCCGGCCCCGTCGCTCGCCCCCGCTTCGGTTTCGTCGGCGCTGGCAGGCATCGCGCCCCCATCGTTTTCGGCCTTGGCCCCGGCGGCGGGCCCCTTGGCCGCGAAGCTCGATCCTTGCGCCAGCGAAGCCGCGATCGTCGCCCCCTCGGTGCTGAACCGCGTGGTAGCGAGCGTCGCCGACTGCGTGCAGCTGCGATAGGTGCGGCGATAGCCGCGGTAGCCGTCATTGAAGCTGTTGACCAGCTTGGCGCGGCGAACCGCGGTGGTCCCCTCGTTCCTGAGGATTTCCTTCATCTGGTCGCGCCAGATCTGCCCCTCCTGCGCTCCGCACAGCTCGCGCAGATAGTGGATCGCGCCGAGAATTTCGGCGAGGCGCATCAGCTTGGTGTCATAGGGCCGGTCGTCGGGGGGAGGAGGTGCCGAGCTCTCCCGCGGCACGATAGGTGGCAGATCGTCCCCTGGCGGTTTGGGCCTAGTCGCGCGCGGCTTGGCCGGCGCTGCTTTTTTGGGCTGCTGGTCGAGCCACCAGAAGAATTGGGCCTTGGCGGGCGGCGCAGAGCCCGTAGAGGCCCAGACCGCGCAAAGCGCGCCGAGCAGCAGCCCCAAGCAACCCTTTTTGGTCTGACCCATCGCTTTGTAGGTAGCGCCAATTTTTGGTGAAATCTAGCCGTCAGGATCGGAGCTTGTGGGCGGCGATCCAGATCAGGTCCGCCGTTCCGGGGGTCAAGGCCAGGGCCTCGATTTCGTCCAGATGCACCCATTCGGCTGCCTCGGCATCGCCCCCCACCTTGAGACGACCCCCGGCGGGGCGGCCGTAAAAGACCGTCAACCGATAGGCCTCGCGGCGTTCCGCATCATCGCCGGTTGCGATTCTCGCCGTATCCACCACGCCCTCGATTTCTGCGGCAATCCCCGTCTCTTCTTGCAACTCGCGGCGGGCCGTTTCGCGGGGTGCCTCGTCCCCTTCGCCCTTGCCGCCGGGAAGGCTCCAGAGGCCGGCGAAGGGCGGATATTTCCGCCGCACCAGCAGCACCTTGCGGCCCTGGAACACGGCGATGCTCGCGCCTGCGGGCAGCGGGCGGTCTTGGCGGAGCGGGGGTTGTAGTTTCATGGAAACGGGCCGAGCGCGACGTGCCAGCCGCTTGTCTAGTCCAATCAGCGGTTGCCGAACAGCGCGTCGATGGCCGCCTGACCGCTGACATCGCTTCGGGCCTCGGCTTCGTCGGGGTCAAACAGCGCCTCGCCATTCGCAATGGCATTAGCCTCGTCGATCAGCACGCGAAGGCGCTGTGCCGCCCTTTGACAGGTCTCATCGAGCGTCTTGCCACCCGCGAGTTCAGCGGCCACCTCGGCGATGAGGGTCACGGCCTCCCCGTGCAGCCGTGCCACCGCCTCATCGAACCGGGCGCGGATCCTTGGCGGCGCGCGCCGATAGGCGGCAATCGCCAGATTCTTGTCGCGGAACCCAGACTCGGCGAAATGCTCTTCATAGGTCAGCGGCCGCCATGACAGGAGATCGTCGGCAAAGTCCTCCGGTCCGGTGGAGATCGCTTCGAACAGCATCACCAATTCGTGGAAATGGTTGAGATAGTCGCTTGCGAGCAGCGTCGATTCATTGATGTTGGTGCCCGGGATATGCGAGCGGAAATGGCCCACCATTGCCGTGCGAAAGGCCGCAACGATGTCCTCGCGGCTAACATCCTCGTAGAGGTCCCTTTCGGCAGGGCGTCGCTTTTGGTTGGGAAGTGCTGGCACAGCGGAGTTTCAAGATGGAGGCCTTGGAATCGTTCCAGTGTTGCCTGATCATGATTGCCAAAGCGTTACCGGACCGCCACCTGCCATGTGCTCACGCTATAGTCTGACTTCGCCGCCGGAGGCGGTGCGCGCCTATTTCGGCTATAGCGACGCGCCCAATTTTCCGGCGCGCTTCAATGTGGCTCCGACGCAGGATGTGGGGGTCGTGGCGCTCGACCGGGAGGGCGTACGGCGCTTCAGGCTGATGCGCTGGGGGCTCTTGCCGCCCTTCGTCAAGGATCCGAAGAAATTCCCCACGCTCATCAATGCCCGCTCGGAGGAGGTGCTGGAAAAGCCCTCTTTCCGGCATGCAATGCGTTACCGCCGCTGCCTCGTCCCCGCGGACGGCTTCTATGAATGGACCGGGCCCAAGGGCAAGCGCCGGCCATTCCTGTTACGTCCGCGCGACGGGCGGCCGATCGCCTTTGCCGGGCTCTACGAGCGCTGGCGCGACGGCAAAGGCGGGGAGGTCGACACGGTGGCGATCCTCACTTGTCCCGCCAACGCCGTCGTCGCCTCGTTGCACGACCGGATG
>JAWOJH010000104.1:0-13921 GCA_046481725.1 Methyloceanibacter sp.
GCGATTTCAAGCAACATGGCGTCGACAGCGTGGTCTGCATTGCCGTGAACGATCCCTTCGTGCTGGCTGCCTGGGCGGAGAAATCGGGCGGTAAGGACAAGGTGCTGTTCCTGTCGGACGGCAATGCCGAGTTCACCAAGAAGGCCGGCATGGATTTCGACGGGAGCGGCGTCGGCCTCGGCACACGCTCCAAGCGCTATGCTGCCCTGGTCGAGGACGGCGTGGTCAAGGCGCTGAATGTCGAGGACTCGCCCGGCGTCGCGGTCGAGAGCACCGCCGCCAAGATTCTCGACCGGCTCTAGCCGTCAAGCCCGCGCCCGTCCTGCAAGGAATGGGGCCATGCCTTCGCGGGCCAGCTCGTCGGCACGCTCGTTGTCGTCATGCCCGACATGGCCTTTTACCCAGTGCCAGCGGACGGCGTGCGGCAACGATGCGCGCTCCAGCCGCTCCCAAAGCTCGGCGTTCTTCACCGGCTTCCTGTCGGCCGTGCGCCAGCCATTCTTCTTCCAGCCCTTGATCCAGCTGGTGATGCCGCCGCGGAGATAGTTCGAGTCGGTGTAGAGATCGACTTCCGACGGCGCCTTCAGTGTCTCGAGCGCCATGATCGCCGCGGTCAACTCCATGCGGTTGTTAGTCGTCAGCGCCTCGCCGCCTTTGATCTCCTTACGGTGCGGACCCGATTCCAGGATCGCGCCCCAGCCGCCCGGTCCCGGATTCCCCGAACAGGCGCCGTCGGTATGGATCACCACTTTCGGCCGGGCCGGCATCTCTCAATGCTCTCCAAGCCCATATTCGCGCGCCGATTTCACCCGCTGATGGAAGCGGAGCTTGCGCAGATATTCGTTCGGGTCCTTGGTCTTCACCAGGGCGTTCGCGTCGGTGTTGATCAGGTCGTAGCTGCGGGTCAAAAGGAATCGCAGCGCCGCGCCGCGCGCCAGGGTCGGCAGCCAATCCAGCTCGGCCTGGCTTAACCGCCGCACCCCTTCATAGGCCTGCAACATCGTCCGCGCCTTGGTGACGTTGAAGCTGCCGTCGCTCTCGAAGCACCAAGCATTGAGGCATACCGCCAGATCGTAGGCGAGCATATCGTTGCAGGCGAAGTAGAAGTCGATCAGCCCGGAGACCTTGTCGCCGAGAAAGAATACATTGTCAGGGAAGAGATCGGCATGGATCACCCCTTGCGGCAGATCCTCAGGCCAGGTCTCCTCGAGATTCCGAAGCTCCTTCTCGATCACGTCGGAAAGCCCCGGGTTGATCTTGTCGGCACCGCTACCGATGGATGCGAACAGCGATCGCCAGCCAGGCAGAGACAGGCTATTCGCCCTGAACATATTGAAATCGGCGCCGGCGAGATGAAAATGCGCGAGCGCATCGCCGAGGCCGGCGCAATGCTCGATATTCGGCCGGCGCACCCACAAACCTTCAAGGAAGGTTATGAGTGCCGCAGGCCGACCGGCGAGTTCCTTCAAGGTGCGGCCTTCGCGATCCTTCACCGGGACCGGGCAGGAAATCCGTCGTGAGGCGAGATGCTGCATCAGCGCGAGGAAATAGGGCAGGTCCTCGCGCGCGACCCGCTTCTCATACAAGGTCAAAATGTACGGGCCGCTTTCGGTGTGAACCAGATAGTTGGAGTTCTCGACCCCCTCGGCGATGCCCTTGAACGAGGTCAGCGCGCCGATGGCGTAGCTGGTGATGAAGGCGTCGAGCTCCTCATCGGAGACGTCGGTGTAGACGGCCATCTAGAGCGCCGACATCTCTCTGAGCTCGCGCGGCAGCTTGAACGCGATGCTTTCTTCCGCGGTGGTGACGATCTCGACCTTGGCCTGAAACCGCGCCTTGAAGGCGTCGATGATCTCATCGACCAGCACTTCTGGCGCCGAGGCTCCCGCAGTGACGCCGAGCCGGCTGACGCCGTCGAACATCTTCCAGTCGATCTCGCTCGCCCGCTGGATCAGCACCGCGTAGGGACAGCCGGCGCGCTCGGCAACCTCGACCAGTCTGAGCGAGTTGGAGCTGTTGGGCGACCCCACCACGATCATGCGCTCGCAGCCGGGTGCGATCCGCTTGACCGCCTCCTGCCGGTTGGTCGTGGCATAGCAGATGTCGTCTTTGCGCGGCGTGACCATGTACGGGAAGCGCTGCTTGAGCAGGCTGACGATCTCCCTGGTGTCGTCGACCGAGAGCGTGGTCTGGGTAATCACCGCAAGCTTGTCCGGATCGCGAGGCATGAAGGCGCGCGCATCGTGCGCCGTTTCGATCAGGTGCACCGCGCCCTCCGGCAACTGGCCGGTGGTGCCGATCACCTCGGGATGGCCCGCATGACCCACCAGCAGGATTTCGCGGCCGGCGGCATATTGGCGCTCGGCCTCGACATGCACTTTAGAGACGAGTGGGCAGGTGGCGTCGAGATAGAACAGCTTGCGGGCGCGCGCCGCCGCCGGCACCGCCTTCGGCACGCCGTGCGCCGAAAACACGATCGGCGCGCCGTTGTCCGGGATTTCGTCCAATTCCTCGACGAAAATCGCGCCCTTGGCCTTGAGGCTTTCCACCACATAGCGGTTATGCACGATCTCGTGGCGCACATAGACGGGGGCGCCATATTTGGCGAGCGCCAGTTCGACGATCTGAATGGCGCGGTCCACGCCGGCGCAAAAACCGCGCGGCGCGGCGAGATAGATCGTCAGGGCGGGGCGGCTGGGCTGCCCTCCATTGGCCTTCATGGTGAAGTTCATGGGCGTCTCGGAGCTTTTCGGCTGGCCGCTTGGGGCCCCAGTCTAGCCTTGTCGGACCCCAAGACTACGGATAGTTTGGCCCGCCAAAGCAAAGGCAACTCGCGATATTTCAAGGCAATTCCAGGATCGCTCCGGCATATCAGGCGGGGGGGCCTGGCGTGTCAAGCCGAGGACGGGGACAGGTGAGGCGTAACGGCACTCCTAGGTGGCGAATCACGTATGCCCTGTTGGGGGGGCTGATCGTCACTTCGCTGCTTGCCGCGGGCTGCGCCGTCTCGACGATTTCCAATCCCTTCCGTTCGGGCAAGGAAGACAGCTCCGCCTCGGCGGTGAACGAGGACCGGCTGATGGAGACTGCCCGGGCCGATACCGGGACCGATTTGCCGGGCGGCGGCAGCGTCAATTGCCCCCAAGTAGTGGCTTGGCCGCGCGACCGGTTGCTGACCATCTATCAGCCGGGCCAGATCGGCGAGCAGACGGCCGTCATCCATCGCGGCGAGATCACCAAGATGGCGCGGGAGTGCACCCTCTATTCCGACCGGGTGATCGTCAAATACGGCTTTGCCGGCCGGGTGCTGCTGGGACCCAAGGGCGCGCCCGGCACGGTGACCTTGGGTGTGAATATCCGCGTCGCCGGCGCCCAGCAGAATACGCTCGCCACCGACAAGTTGAATATCACCACCACCATCCCGCCCGATGCGCCGGCCGGATATTTCTCCATGGTGCGCGAGATCGCCTTCCCCATCATGGTGGGGAGCAGGCCTCAAGACTATAAGATCTTCGTGGCCTTTGAGCGCAACGTGGCGGGGGCCGGGTAGCGGTCGGATTTCGGGGAGTTTGTCGTTCAATTCGCCTTTAAGTCCCAATTTGCGCCCCATTTCGTGGTAGGTTTGTGGCGTTGGGGCACGCTTCAGACGGGTTTGCGAGGGAGCAGACAATGAAGCCAAGCTTTGTGGGGCTGCTTTTGGCGGTGGGCGTCGTTCTGCCCGCGTTTGCCGCCGAGCCCGACGGTCCGGCCAAGCTGATCACCAAGAGCGAAGCGGTCAGGATCGGGGTGCAGGGGCTGCTCTCGGCCAAGCCGGCCGATTCCGGCATCCGCAGGGTCCAGAAGGACGCGCTGCTGGACTATTACGCCTTGCCGGACCAGCAGCTGCTCTGGGTCGACGACAAAGGCCTCAACGAGCGCGCCAAGCTTGCCGTGGCGGAAATCGCCAAGGCCGACGATTACGGCCTGCGCGCCTCCGACTACAATCTGCCCGATCCTGCAAGCTTCGACGCCGCTGCTCCCGGCGCCAGGGACTGGCTGGCTGAGGCCGAAATGAAAGTCAGCTATGCGGTCTTGGACTACGCCAAGGATGCGCGGGGCGGCCGCCTGGAGCCGCAGCGCCTGAGTAAGAATCTCGACCCAATTCTCGCGCTTCCCGATCCGGCGGAAGTGCTTGCCTCGATCGCCATTCGCTCCGACCCCGGCGCCTATCTCCGCAGCTTCCAGCCCGACCAGCCTCAATTCGAGGCGCTGCGGCAAAAGCTGATCGAATTGCGGGGCGGCAAGGTCGAGGAAGCCAAGCCCGACATCGTCACCATTCCCGACGGGCCGGTGCTGAAATTCGGCATGGAGCACCCCCAGGTGGCCCTGCTCAGGACGCGCCTGGACGTTCCGGCGGGCGGCAACGAAGAGAGATTCGACGAGGTGGTGCTGGATGCGGTGCGCCAGTTTCAGGCGTCCCGCGGCGTGGCCGCCGACGGCATGGTCGGCCCCGGCACGCGCCGCATCCTGAACGGGGGTCAGCGCGCCGCCGAGCCGGTGGGAAGCGAGGCACGTATCCGCCAGATCCTCGTCAATATGGAACGCTGGCGCTGGTTGCCGCACGATCTCGGCGCATTCTATGTGACGGTCAACATTCCCGAATTCACGGTGCGCGTGGTCGAGGAAGGTCAAGTCGTCCATACCGCGCGGGTGGTCGTCGGCAAGCGCAACACGCAGACGCCGGTGATCCAGGACGAAATGGAGTCGATCGTCTTCAATCCTTACTGGAACATGCCCAACTCCATCAAGAATGGGGAGATCGCGCCCTATTTCGGTCAAGGCGGCGGCGGTTTCTTCGGTGGCGGTATTGATACTTCGATTCTCAAGCGGAACGGCCTGCGTCTCAAATATGGCAGTCGCATCATCGACCCCGACACGGTGGATTGGACCCGTTACGATCTGCGCAACTTCGACCTCGTCCAGCCGCCGGGACCGTCCAACGTGCTTGGCAAGGTGAAATTCATGTTCCCGAATTCGCACGACGTCTACATGCACGACACGACGCAGAAGCACCTGTTCGCCAACGCCGTGCGGGCCGAAAGCCATGGCTGCATGCGCGTGCAAAATCCCGATCAGCTGGCCGAGATCCTGTTGCTACGGGACAAGAAGTGGAGCAGGGCACAGCTCGATTCGGTCTGGCATGGTCCGGACGACAATTCCGTCGTGCTCGATCAGAAGATCCCGGTCTACGTCAACTATTTCACCTTGCGAGTGAATGACGACGGCTCGTTCTCGAGCTTCAACGACCTCTACGGTCACGATGCCAGGATGCAGGCGGCGCTCGATGGAAAGAGCTACGCGCCGGATTTCAATGATGCTGCGGTAGCGGCCAACCAATACGCGCCGCCGCCCGCGCAGATACGACGGCCGCGGCCCGGCAGGCAATCTCCCGGTGCGGATTTCACCCGGTCGCTATTCGGCTTCTAGCCCGACAGTGGGAAGCCGCCCGGTCTGCCATGCGCAAGACACAAAGCCGCGGCATCACAAGGCTTGACGGGGTCGCCGGACGTGCAAGGTCCGGTTCGTAGCGAGCGGTGGGCAAGTCGGTGAGGGACCTGTACCAAATCCTGGGCGTTGGCCGCGCCGCGGCCCAGGTGGAAATCCAGAAAGCCTATCGACGCAAGGCCAAGAACTCGCACCCCGATGCGGGCGGGTCGGTCGAGGCGTTCGGGCAGTTGTCTGACGCCTATACCGTGCTGTCGGACCCGGAACGTCGCGCCCGCTACGACCGAACCGGCGAGATCGATCAGCCGCAGCTCAGCAATCTCGACGCCAGCGCCATCGAAATCATCGCCCAGAAGCTTGGCCTGATCATCCATGCCGAGCAGGACGTGACCTCGATGGACGTCGCCGAATTGATCGAGCACACGGTCCGCGACGATATCGGTCAGCGCAAGTCCAGTATTGCCGGCCTGAAGCGCGCCATCGAGAGGCTGACGCGGCTGCGCGACCGGGTCAAGCGCAGGGCGAACGGCGAGGACAACATGCTCGCCAAAGTGCTCGACTGGCATGAGATCGTCACCCGCAACAATATCCAGAAGAACGAGGAGTCGGTCCGGGTCATGGAGCGGGCGCTCGAGATGCTGCGCGACTATTCCTTCGCCGAGGAGCGGTTTGCGCCATCCGATGGCGTGGCTATGGCCTTGCACGAGACCCTGCAAGCGCTGGATCAGCTCGCGGTCGCGCTCAACGCCGTGCAGGCCGGTGCGGAAGCGAACCCGCAGGATTGCGCGCCGAGCGCCTTCGGCTAACCGCCCGCTGCCACATTGCCTTCGGCGGACAGAATGCGGCCTCGCTGTTTCCTTTTTGATGCCCAGAAATAGAACTGGCCGTTTGCTAGGCTGACGGTGAGGGAACCGTCATTGTCGGTGAATTGCCATGGGCCAGCCTAAGTTGAGGCCGGACGCGCCGAGGGTAAGTGCTCGATACCCCGCGGGCGCTCTGGAGGACCCGCAGCCGATCGCGCGGCGCTTTGCCCACTCCGCCAGCATGAGGCAAGCGGCCGAGCCCCCTGCCGAGGCGGTGCGAGTTTTACGGCCGCCGGCGACGCCCGCCCGTGGTGCCGACACTGACCCAGCCCCTAGTCTGGCGGCAGCAGAGCAGCCGGAGCAGGTGACGGCACCGGGGACCATCCCATCCGGCCAGCCTGCGCCCAGCGCTTTGGGACCGGCCACCGGCGTCGAAGCCGGTTTGGGGACTGTGCAGCCCTCCGTCTTCGTCAACATGCGGGAACGGCCGTCGTCCTCGTCGCCGGTGCTCGGCGTGATCGCCAGGGGCGCCGAACTGCCGGTGCTCGATCGCAAGCGCGGTTGGGTAGAGGTCGCGCATCCGGAAAGCGGCAAGCAAGGATGGATCTATAGCGGCCTTCTCGTCGGCGAGGCCAAGCCGAATCGGCGGGTCAGGCGCGCGGCTCCAGCGGAACCAGAAGGTCATTCGGAATCGTTCTGGGGCACGATCGGGCGCTGGATCAGTCCATCGCCCGAAACGTCAAAGCAGAACTAGTCTAGCTGAGTTCGGGAGGGCCTCTTAAGGAGCCGGGCCGCGCGAACCGCCGGGCGGTCCACCTCGCCTCAGTCCACAGAACGCGATCTCAGTTGAGCTTGCCCTTGAGCGCGTCGATGCCCTGCTTGACCAGCTTGTCGGCGGTCTCCGGCGTCAGCTTTTGCGCGATCACGATCTGCGCCGTGGTGATCGCCGCATCGGCCGCCGCTTCCCGCACTTGGCGCAGGGCTTCGGCCTCGGCGCGGGCAATCTTGTCTTCCGCCAGCTTCATGCGCCGCTCGAAATGCTCCTTCATCGAGCGGCGCGTCTCGGCGGCCAGGATTTCCGCCTCCCTCGAGGCGAGATCGATGATCGCTTGCGCCTCCTTGACGGCATCGGCCTGCTTCCGCCGGTAGTCGGCGAGCACTTTATCCGCTTCGACACGCAGGCGCTCGGCCTCCGCCAGATCTTTGGCGATGCGCTCGGCCCTGGCGTCGAGCCACACGGCCACCTTCTTGTGCGCGCCGAAATAGATTACCAGCCCGACGAACAGGAAGAAGGATACCGCGACCCAGAGTTCAGCTGTGGCAAGCAATTGCATCGGGTCAATCTTTCCGTGCGGTGGCCACCGCCTGTTCGATCTCGGCCTTGGCCGGAGCGGCGCCGATCAGCTGGCGCACGATATCGGCGGCGACTTCGGTGGCGACGGCGTTCACCTCGCGCATCGCCGAGTTTTTGGCTTCGCCGATGCGCCGTTCGGCCTCCGCGCTTCGCTTGGCAAGCTCGCTTTCGAGCTTGGCCCGCTCGGCGGCGGTCTCCTCTTTCAGCTTGGCGCGGCCGGCATCGACGATGGCATGCGCCTTCTGTTTCGCCTCGGCCAGCGCTTGCTCATAGGCGGCGATCGCCTCCTCGGTTTCGCGCCTGAGCTTGTCCGCGGTGGCAAGATCCCTGGCGATGCGCGCCGCACGCGCCTCGATCACCGAGCCGATCCGCGGCAGCGCCACCCTCGCCATCAGGAAGTAAAGAATGCCGAAGGTGATGACGAGCCAGATCAGCTGCGGCGCCCAATCTTGAGCTTCAAGCTGCGGCATAGCCGGATTCCTTGCGCCTGCTTGGCAGAGGCTAGAACACGAACAGGATGATCAGCGCCACCACCAGGCCGAACAGGCCGGTGGCTTCCGCCAGAGCGAAGCCCAGCAGGAGGTTGGCGAACTGACCCGGCGCTGCCGATGGGTTGCGCAACGCCCCTTGCAGATAGTTGCCGAAGATCGTGCCGATGCCGACGCCGGCGCCGACCAGAGCGATCGAAGCGAGGCCCGCGCCGATCAATTTTGCTGCTTCTGGCTCCATGATTTTCTCCTTCGATGAGCAATGCGGGGTGTGACTAGTGATGCATGTGAAGTGCGTCGTTGAGATAGATGCAGGTCAGGATGGCGAACACATAGGCTTGCAGGAACGCCACCAGGATTTCGAGGCCGGTAAAGGCCACCATGAAGGCCAGTGCGGCCCAGCCGCCCAAAAAGCCCAGCGCCACGACGAAGGCGCCGAATACTTTCAGCATGGTGTGGCCGGCCATCATATTGGCGAACAGCCGGACCGACAGCGAGAGCGGCCTGGTGAGGTAGGAAATCAGCTCGATTACCACCAGCAGCGGGAGCATCACTACCGGCACGCCCGATGGCACGAAGAATTTGAGGAACTTCAGACCGTGCTTCCAGAAGCCGATCAGGGTGACGCCGATGAAGATGAACGCGGCCAGCGCGAAGGTGACGATGATGTGGCTCGTCACGGTGAAGGAATAGGGCAGCATACCGAGCATGTTCAGCGCCAGCACGAACATGAACAGCGTGAACACGAACGGGAAATATTTCATCCCGTCGGTGCCGACATTGTCGCGCACCATGTTCGCAATGAACTCGTAGGACATCTCGGCCACTGATTGCAGGCGGGTCGGCACCAGCGCGCCCCTGCGCATCGCGAGGATGGTGAACAGCGTGATGACGGTGGCGGCGATCACCATGAACAGGGCGGAGTTGGTGAACGAGGCGTCGAGGCCGAACAGCTCCAACGGCACGAGCCGCTTGATCTCGAATTGATGCATGGGATTCGGCAGGCCGCCGTCCCCATGCCCTTCCGCGGCGTAAGCTGCTCCAATCACGTCCATTCGCCCCTAATCGTCGTCATCCCGTACGCTCGGCAGGTTTTTCAGCACGGATGCGTCCGCCTGCATGCGCTTGGCGGTCCGCACCACGTTGAGTATCCCCGCGGTGGCCCCCAGCCCGAGGAACACCACCATAAAAATCGGCGCCGTACCCAAAAATCGGTCCAGCGCCCAGCCTATGAAGCCTCCAACCGCTACGCCGGCAACCATCTCCATGCCGAGCCTGAGCGCCTGGCCGAAGGCAGCCCCGTGGCTTTGCGGTTGCCCCTGGGCAGGTCGGTGCCGACCTTGAGCCTCCAGGAGGTCCTTGCCAAGGGCATCGAGCCGCCGCCGAATCTGGTCGGCGTCGCGGCCACTTTTCTCGCGGCCGGACTGATTTTCGGCTCCGGCCATTGGCACTGCTCAATTTCCGGGAAGGCCTTGGGAACCGGCTGGTCCTAAGCTTGGCCGGCACTTTAGTGAGGGATTCCGCCCTGTCAAGAAAGTCAGGAGGCGCGCCCAGGCCCACTTTCGAGGGCCTTTTGCCGGGCTAACTCGCGTCGCGCAGGCGCACCGCGCCTTCCAGGTCCACCGAGACGAGCTGGCTTACCCCGCGTTCGGCCATGGTCACGCCGAACAGCCGGCTCATGCGCGACATGGTGAGCGGGTGGTGGGTGATGATCAGGAACCGCGTGTCGGTCTCCTTCGCCATCTCCTCCATCAACAGACAAAAACGCTCGACATTGGCGTCGTCGAGCGGGGCGTCGACCTCGTCCAGCACGCAGATCGGCGAAGGATTGGTCAGGAACACGGCGAAGATCAGCGCCAGCGCGGTGAGCGCTTTCTCGCCGCCGGAGAGCAGGGTCAGCGGCTGCGGGCGCTTGCCGGGCGGACAGGCGAAGATCTCCAGTCCCGAGTCGAGCGGGTCATCGGAATCGACCAGCCTCAATTCAGCCGAGCCGCCGCCGAAGAGGGTTTTAAACAGCCGTCCGAAGTGGTTATTGACCGTGTCGAAGGCTTCAAGCAGGCGTTTGCGGCCTTCGCGATTCAAATTAGCGATGCCTTGCCGTAAGCGCTGGATCGCCTCCTCGACATCGGCCTTCTCGCGCTCCATTTCTTCCAACTGGGCGGCAAGCTCGGCCTCTTCCTCTTCGGCCCTGAGATTGACGCCGCCGAGCCGCTCGCGGTCCGCCTTGAGCTTGACGAGCCGCGACTCGACTTCGGCCACCGGCGGTACCGGGGTGTCCGGCTTAAGTCCGGCCAGCGCCAGGCAGGCCTCCGGCACGCAGTCGAGCTGATCGCGAATGGTACGGGCGATTTCGCTGCGCCGCTCGCGCGCCGATTCGAGCCGCGCCTCGTGCCGGGCGCGCGTCTCGCGCGCCTCCGCCAAGCGCTCCTGCACTTCGCGCAAAACCTTCTCCTGCGCCTTCAGCGCCGCTTCGGCCAGGGCCAGATCGTCTGCGGCCTTGCTTCTCTCGCGCTCCGCCGTGGCGATCGCGTCGAGCAGTTTGCTGCGGCGCTGCTCGATCTCTGCGGGCAGGTTGGCCAGCGCGACCAGATCGGCGCTGGTCTCCTCCTCGCGCGCGCGCAAGGTGAGGATCTGCTCGCGGGCATTGGCGATGCGCTTTTGCCAAAGTTCCTCTTCGTCGCCGATCGCCTGGAGCCGCTCCTGCCGCAAATGAATCTCACGCTCGAAGCCTTCGAGCGCCGCGTCGGCGCGGGCGGCGGCTTGGCGGCTCGCGGCAGCCGCGCTCTGAGCAGCCGCGAGACTTGTTTCCAACTCCGGCAGGGGGGTCAGCTCGAGCAACGAGGCCGCAAGCCGGGCCCCCTGGTCCGAGGTCTCGTCGCGCGCGGTCCGAGTGCGGCTGAGCGCTTCGGCGAGCGCGCCCAATTCCTTGCTGTTGGCGCTGGCTGCGTGCTCCGCCGCGGCGATCTGGTCGCGCGTGCGATCGAGTTCGGCATGCGCCTCCTTGGCCTCTTGCCGCAGTGCCTTGGTCTTGATCTGCGCCTGCTCGGCCCGGTGAGTGGCCGCCGCGCGCTCGGCTTCGGCTTCCACCGCGTGTGCCTGCGCCCGCTCCGTGTCGCGCTTGAGCGATTCGAGGCGGCGCCGCTCGACCAGCCGCGCCCCGGCGGCGCTCGAAGTGCCCGCCTGGACGCTATAGCCGTCCCAGCGCCAGAGATCGCCCTCTTTCGACACTAGCCTCTGGCCAGTGCCGAGGGCCGGCTGCAAATCGCGGCCGCGAGCCGCCTCGACCACGCCGATCTGCGCCAGCCGGCGCGTGAGTACGGGCGGCGCCTTGACGAATTTGCTGAGCGGGATCGCCCCCTCGGGCAGTTGCCGGTCTTCGCTGGACGTCCCCGTGAGCCGCCAGTGTGACGGCGCCGTCTCATCGCTGGCGGCATCGAGATCGTCGCCGAGCGCGGCGCCGAGCGCCTGCTCATAGCCGGAGTCGACCTTGACCTCCTCGACGATGGGCGACCAGTCATGGGCCGGCGCCAGCAATTTTGTCAAAGTGGCGAGCTCGGTCTCCAATTCCTGGCTGGCCAGCCTGGCCGAGGACGCCATGGCGCGTGCATCGACTTCCTGCGCGCGCGCTTGCTCTTCGTCCGCCTCCGCCGCCTGCAGCTCGGTCTCCAACGTCTGCACCGTCGCGGAAAGCTCCGCGAGTGCGCTGCCAAGAGCCTCAAGGCTGTCTGCGCTGCCGGTTTCGGCTTCGCGTCTGGCAAGTTCGTCTGCAAGCTCTCCAGCTTGCGCCTCAAGCGTGGTGATGCGCGTCTCGATTTCGGTCCTTTCCATTTCGAGCCGCCCGCGCTTGGCGCTCGCCTCGGCCAGCAAGGTCGTCGCCGCGCGCAGCGAGGCTTCGGCCGCATCCAGCGCCGCTTGCGCCTTGGCTGCGGCCTCGCGGAGTTGCGGCTCCTCATGGTCGCGCGAGCTTGAAGCTTCGAGCTTCCGCTTCTCTTCGCCGATCCGGCGCAAGATCCCCTCGGCCTCAGCGATATGTTCCTCTTCGCGGGCGAGATCGCGCGAAGCTTGCGCCAGCCTCGTCTCCAGCTCCGCCTGACGCGCTTTGGCCCTGGCCTCTTCGCGCTCGAGCGCGTCGCGATCGACGCTCAAGCGGTGCAGCACGGCGGCGCGCGAAGCCTCCTCGTCGCGCAGCGGCTGGAGCTGCTCCGCGGCTTCCGCCTGCTGCCGCAGGGCCTCGCCTTCGGCCTTGGTCTCCTGTGCGACCGCGGCCAGCGAGGCCTGGAACGAGGCTTCCTCCTGCTCGGCCAGGGCGCAGGCGCCCTCCCAATGCAGATGGTGCTGGAGCGCCTCCATCTCGCGAATCTTGCCGGAGATTTCCCGGTAGCGCTGCGCCTGACGGGCCTGCCGCTTGAGCGCCTGCAACTGGGTCGTGAGCTGGCCGATCAGGTCCGCCAGCCGCGCCAGATTGGCCTCCGTCGCGTTCAGCCGGAGCTCCGCCTCGTGCCTGCGGCTGTGCAGCCCGGCAATGCCGGCCGCATCCTCAAGCACCCGGCGGCGCTCCTGCGGCGGGGCGTTGACGATCTCGCCGATCCGCCCCTGCCGCACCAGCGCAGGCGAGCGGGCTCCGGTGGCCGCGTCCTCGAACAGGAGCCGCACGTCGCGCGCACGCGCGTCCTTGCCGTTGACCTTGTAGGCCGAGCCCGCTTCGCGCTCGATCCGGCGCGTCACTTCCAACGCGTCGTTGTCGTTGAACTCAGCCGGAGCCTTGCGCGCGCTATTGTCGATGAACAAGGTCACTTCGGCGCTGTTGCGCGCCGGCCGATCCTCCGCGCCCGCGAAAATCACGTCCTCCATCGCGGTGCCGCGCATGCTTTTGTAGGAGGTCTCGCCCATGGCCCAGCGGAGAGCCTCGAGCAAGTTCGATTTGCCGCAGCCATTGGGCCCGACCACCCCGGTCAGGCCTGGCTCGACCAGAAGCTCGGTGGGCTCGACGAAAGACTTGAAGCCGAGAAGGCGGAGACGGGTGATTTTCAAAGGTGGATATGCCTCTATCGTGAAGTCTCTACGCGGAAAATCCAAATTTTGCGCTGCCCCCATGAGGGGTTACGACGATTGCGGCGGAGCCTGCTCAATCAGGGCCTTGATCTGGTCGTAGGTCACCGCGCCTTGCGCCTTGCGGCCGTTGATGAAGAAGGTGGGTGTACCGATCACGCCGAACTGCCGCCCCCGCTGCTTCACTTCCGTCAGGCCGTCGATAATGGTTTGATTCGATAGGCAATTGTCAAACGTCTCGCGGGTCATCCCGCTCGATTTGGCGACCGCGAAGATCGCGTCGGGGCGGACCTCCTGGCTGACCCATTCCGGCTGCCGGGTAAGGAACTGACTTAAGAGGAAAAAATATTTGTCCTCCGGGGCGCAGCGATTGACGATCGCCGCAGTTCCGGCGGCGCGCCCGATCGGGAACTCGCGGACGATATAGCGCACCTTGCCGGTGTCGATATAGTCGCGCTTCATGCGCGGGAACAGGTCCTTGTGGAAGTTCGCGCAATGCGGACAGGTCAGCGACACATATTCGATCACCGTAACCGGGGCGTTCGGCTTGCCGAGCACGCGTTCGCCGAGCGGACCCGGCGCCAGCAATTCACCGGCCGGAGGCACATAGGTGGCCTTGTCGATCGGCGGGGTTGGCCCCGCACTCCCTCCGCAGCCCAACAGGGCGGCGGCGACGGCAATCGGGATCGACGCTCTGGCCGCCTTGCGCAGCATCGCTCCGTCACCTATTGCGCGGCTGGGCC
>JAWOJH010000119.1:0-11914 GCA_046481725.1 Methyloceanibacter sp.
GGTCGACCACGCAATAGAGGCATTCATGCTCGGCCTGAAGCGCCACGAATTTGGTGATGGCGCCGAGATAATTGCCGAGATGCAGATTGCCGGTCGGCTGCACGCCCGAGAAGACGCGAGTCTTGGCCTTGGTCTTTTGCATGCTCCCGCCCCAGTGGAAGCGCGGGTTATGGCTCGGTCGCGGGGCGAGCGCAAGGTGGGAGAGCGATAACGCCGGCCCCTCAGATCCTGACCAGCTCGCGGAAATGGGCTGCGCCGAATAGCTGCGCCGCGCCGAGATAGACCAGGAGGCCCGCGCCGCACAAGGCGACAAGGGCGGTGGCCTGCGTAAGGAAGCCGCTTTCCGGCGCGAACCATGGGCCAAGCGCCAGCATGAGAGCAAACACGACCGCCCCCATCACCGCGCTCGCGGCGAGGATGCCGACAAAGCGGCGGCGGAAGGTCTGGTCGAGCGCCAGCCCGTCGCGGCGCCTCAGCGCAGCGGCGAGCAGCGCGACGTTGATCCAGCCGGAAAGCGCCGCGGCCATGGCGATGCCGGTGGCGCCGACGATCGCGAACAGGGTCAGGCTCAGGACGACATTCGCGGCCATGGCGATGCCGGCGAACAGCATCGGCGTCTTGGTGTCCTCGCGGGCGAAGAAGCTCGGATGCAGCACCTTGATCAGCACATAGGCCGGCAGTCCTAGCGAAAGCGCCGCGAGCATCGCCGCGGTCGCCTCGGTATCGACGGCGGTAAAGGCGCCGCGCTCGAACAGCACGCGGATGATCGGATCGGCGGCAAGGAACAGAGCGACGGCGGCCGGCATGGTCAGGAGCAGGGCAAATTCCAGCGCGCGGTTCTCGCTGGCGAGCACGGCGGCATGGTCGCCGGATCGCAACTTATCACTGAGCGCCGGCAGGAGAACGACGCCGATGGCGACGCCAATGATGCCGAGCGGCAACTGGAACAGCCGCTCGGCATAATAGAGCCACGACACCACGCGATCCTGCAGCGTGGCGACGATGGTGGAGATCACCAGGGTGAGCTGCGCCATGCCGCCGGCGATCACGCCCGGCGCGGCAAGCTGAACCAGACGCCGCATCTCCGGCGTCAGGCGCGGGCGCGTCCAGGGCACGCGCATGCCGATCCTGGCGGCGGCGAACGCCACCAGCAGAACCTGAAGCACGCCCGAGACGGCAACGCCCCAGGCGAGCGCGGTCGCCGCCGCGCCTTGATCTTCGCTCCCCGACGCGACGAAGGCGAGCAGCACGGCAAGCAGCACCACGTTGAGCAGGGTGGGCGCGAAGGCGGCAATGGCGAAGCGGCCGAAGGCGTTGAGGATGCCGGTATAGAGCGCGACCAGCGACATGCAGACCAGATAGGGTAGCGCGATGCGCGCAAGCATCACAGCGAGCGCGAACTTCTCCGGATCGCTTGAAAAGCCGGGCGCGAGCAGCAGCATGAACCACGGCATGGCGATCTCGCCGAGCAGCGTGAACATTACGAGCAGGACCGTCAGTCCCGCGAGCGCCTGGGCGGCGAAGGCGCGCGCGGCGTCCGTTCCGTCGGTATGCAGCCGCTTGGCGAACAGCGGAATGAAGGCGGCATCGAACGCACCTTCGGCGAACAGCCGGCGGAACATGTTGGGGATGCGGAACGCCACGAAGAAAGCATCGGCCACGTAGGACGTACCGAGCACGGCGGCGATCAGCACGTCGCGTACAAAGCCGAGCACGCGGCTGAGCGCAGTCATTGCGCCGACGGTGACAACGCCGCGATAGAGCTTCATGCCCTCATGCCGGACTCAGCGCGACGTCCTGGCGCGTGGCGAGCGCCTTCAACAGCCGCTCGCGGATGGAGCTTTCTCGGCTCTTGCTGGTGATCTTCTTGCCGGTGAGGTCGGTCACGTAGAACACGTCGACGGCCTTTTCGCCGAAGGTCGCGATATGCGCCGAGGCAATGTCGAGATTGAGGTCGGAAATCTCGCGCGTTACGTCGTAGAGCAGGCCGGGCCGGTCGAGCCCGTTGATCTCGATCACCGTCAGCGCGTCGGACAGGGTGTTGTCGATCGCCACCTGCGGCTCGACGGTAAAGGCCGAAAGCTTCGGCTTGGGCTTGCGCTTGTTCAGCACCACGTCGGCCAGCCGCACGTCGCCCTTGAGCAGGCGCTCGATGGTCACGGCGATCTTTCTGGCGCGGCGCTCCTCGTCCTCGGCATGATCGAATTCGCGTTCGAGATGGACGGTATCGAGCGCCATGCCGTCGCGCGTGGTCGAGATCTGCGCATCGACGATGTTCGCCCCGGCGGCGGTGCAGGCGCCGGCCACCATGGCGAGCAACCGCGGGTGGTTCGGCGCCAGCAAGGTGATCTCCGTGACGCCGCGGAAGGCGTCGGTGGAGATATGAGTGACGATCGGCTTGGATTGAGCCTCGGCGTCGCGCACGAGCTTAGCGTGCTCGGCCACGACATCGAGGTCGGTCCTGAGCCAATAGGCGGGATAATGGCGGTCGATGAAGCGTTCGAGGTCCTGTTTCGGCCAGCCGGCCAGCCGCTCGCGCAGCGCGTCCTGGGCGCGCGACACCCGTTCGGTGCGACTTAGGGTCGTGTGGCCGCCGCCGAGCAGAGGTTCGGTCTCGAAATAGAGCGTGCGCAGCAGCTGTCCCTTCCAGCCGGTCCACACGCCGGGGCCGACGGCGCGGATGTCGGCGACGGTAAGGACCAAGAGCAGCTTCAGCCGCTCGCGGCTCTGCACCAGAGCGGCGAAGTCGCGCAGGGTCTTGGGGTCGTTCAAGTCGCGGCTCTGGGCGAACAGGCTCATGGAAAGATGATGCTCGACCAGCCAGGCAGCGGTTTCGGTCTCCGGCGCGGTCAAGCCGAAGCGCGGCCCGAGTTCGCGGGCGATGCGCGCGCCGGCGATGGAGTGATCCTCGTCGCGCCCCTTGGCGATGTCGTGCACGAAGGCGGCGACGTAAAGCGCGCGCCGGCTGTCGATGGTGCGCACGATTTCGCTGGAGACAGGATGCTCGGTGGAGAACCGCCCACGCTCGATGCCCGACAGAAAGCCGATGGTGCGGATCAGGTGCTCATCCACCGTGAAGTGGTGATACATGTTGAACTGCATCATCGACACGACGCGCCCGAAATCCGGGATGAAGCGGCCCAGCACGCCCGCCTCGTTCATCTTGCGCAGCACGCCTTCCGGATCGCGCGAGTCGGTTATCAGCCGCATGAACAGGCGGTTGGCGGTCGGGTTGTTGCGGAGATTGTCGTCGATCAGGCGGAAATTGGAGCGGATCTGCCGCAGCACTTCAGGCGAGAACGAGGCCTGATGCTCGTCGGCGAAGGCGAACAGGCGGATGAAATTCACCGGATCCTTGGCGAAGGCATCCTTGTTCACGGCCGAGATACGGTTGTTCTCGATGCGGAAGTCGGAGGTACGTCTCAGCTTGGCCCGGCGGCGCCAGCTGAACGGCGCGAGCAGGGTGTCGAGCGTGGGCAGCGACTTGAGCTGCTTCATTTCCAGCGCCGAGCAGACGATGCCGGTCAACTCGCCCACTTCCTTGGCGACGAGGAAATAGTGCTTCATGAAGCGCTCGACCGCGCTCAAGCCGAAATGACCGCGATAGCCCAGACGCTCGGACATCTGCTGCTGCACATCGAAGCTGAGCCGTTCCTCGGGCCGGTCGGTGAGGAAATGCAGGTGGCAACGCACCGCCCATAAGAAGCTCTCGCAGCGGCGGAAGCTTCGATATTCATGCGCGCTGAAGACACCGGCTTCGACAAACTCGGCTTCGGCCTTGTCGGGATAAAGATGCTTGGCGAGCCAGTGCAAGGTGTGCAGATCGCGCAAGCCGCCCTTGCCGTCCTTGACGTTGGGCTCGACCAGGTAGCGCGAGGCGCCGGCGCGCGCGTGGCGCGCATTCTGCTCCGCAAGCTTCGCCTCGATAAAGGGCCGGGCGTGGCTTTCGAGCACCTCCTTGCGGAAGCGGTTCTGAAACTCGGCGTAGAGTGCCGCGTCGCCCAGAATCGGCCGAGCGTCGAGCAGCGCCGTGCGGATGGTCATGTCGGAATGGCTGAGCCGCACGCATTGGTCGATGTTGCGCGTGGCGTGGCCCACCTTGAAGCCGAGATCCCAGAGCAGATAGAGCATGTATTCGGCGACGCTCTCGCCCCAGGCGGTCTGCTTGTAGGGAAGCAGGAACAGGAGATCGATGTCCGAGCCCGGCGCCAGCAATCCGCGCCCGTAGCCGCCCTGGGCCACGATGGCCATGCGCTCGGCCGCCGAGGGATTGTCCGACGGGTAGATGTGGGTGGTGGTGAAGTCGTAAGCGAGTTTGATCAGGGCGTCCTGGAACGCCGAGAGACCGGCGGCGCAGGCTCTCCCGTCGCCGTCCTCCTCCAGCTGGCGCCTCGCGGCCGCCCGAGCATCCTCCACCAGGCCGCGCAGGCGCTCGACCAGGGCCAGGCGCAGGGCGGAGTCCTTCCCGGGATGAGCGCGGGCAAGCTCGGAGGCCTCGTGACGCAGGAGGTCGAGGTCGAAATAGGGCGCTTGTTTGGGTGCCGGCCGGTCCATGGCGAGGTCCATATTTAGCACATGGAGGTCTTAGCTCTCGCCAGCAAGCAAAGCCTTAAGGCGGTATAGAGCCTCCAGGGCCTGCTTGGGAGTCAGGGCGTCGGGGTTCAGGCCCTCCAGCGCGCGCTCCAGGGCCGAAGGCTCGGCCAGCCCGGCGGGGGGCTTCGCCGCCTGGAACAGGGGGAGGTCGTCGGCGAGGTCGGTGGCCTTAGGCCGCCCGTCGGCCTTCTCCAGCGCGCTCAGGACTTCGGTGGCACGGGCCAGAACGATGGTGGGCAGGCCAGCGAGCTTCGCCACATGGATGCCGTAGGAGCGATCCGCCGCGCCCATCACCACGCGGTAGAGAAACACGATCTCGTCGCGCCATTCCTTGACCTCGACCGTGGCGTTGGCGGCGCCGTCAAGCTTGTCGGCGAGGGCAGTCAGCTCGTGATAGTGCGTGGCGAAGAGGACGCGCGACCGGTTTACCTCGTGCAGATATTCGAGGGTGGCCCAGGCGATCGACAGCCCGTCGAAGGTCGCCGTGCCGCGGCCAATCTCGTCGAGCACGACAAACGAACGCCGCGTGGCCTGATTCAGGATCGAGGCGGTTTCGACCATCTCCACCATGAAGGTCGAGCGACCGCGCGCCAGATCGTCGGCGGCGCCGACGCGGCTGAACAGACGATCGACGATGCCGATATGGGCGCTTCTCGCCGGCACGAAGGCGCCGGCCTGCGCTAGAACTACGATCAGCGCGTTCTGACGGAGGAAGGTCGACTTTCCGGCCATGTTGGGGCCGGTCACCAGCAATATGCGCGGAGCGTCGCCGTCGCCAAGCCGGCAGTCATTGCCGACGAAGCTCGCGCCGTCGCCGCGCCGCAAATGCTGCTCGACCATCGGGTGGCGGCCCTCCTCCACGGCAAAGGCGAGACTCGCGTCGATCTTCGGCCGCACATAGTTTTCTTCGATCGCCAACTCGGCAAGCGCGGCATAGTGGTCGAGCTCGGCTAAAGCGGCGCTCGCGGCCGACAATGCGCTCTCCTCGGCCAGCACCTCTTCGCTGAGCCCGGCAAACATTTCGAGCTCGAGCGCGAGCGCACGGTCGGCGGCCTGGGTGATGCGCGCCTCCAGCTCGGCAAGCTCGGGCGTCGAGAAGCGCACTGCATTGGCGAGTGTCTGGCGGTGGACGAATAGCTCGGCGTGCGGCGGCTTGCTCAGGATCGGGCCGTGCAACGCGGTGACCTCGACGAAATAACCGAGCACATTGTTGTGTCGAACCTTGAGCGACTTGATGCCGGTGGCCTCGGCATAGGTCGCTTGAAGTCCAGCGATCACTTGCCGGCTGCCGTCGCGCAGGCGGCGCAATGCGTCGAGATCGGCGTCGGCGCCTTCGCGGATGAAGCCGCCGTCGCGCGCGTTGACCGGGAGCGTCTCGGCGAGCGTGCCCGACAGAGACTCCGCGATCTCCGCCGGGGCGGCGGCCAGCCGCTCGGCAATGCCCATCAGCTCGCGCGGCAACCCCAGCGCTTCGCCGCTCTGCAACAGATGCCGCGCAAGCCCGTGCGCCGCGACAATCGCCGCGTGCACCGCGCCGAGATCGCGCGGGCCCCCTCGCCCCAACGCCAGCCGGGCCAGCGCGCGGGCCAGATCTGGCACAGCCTTGAGCGCGTCGCGCAGGCTCTGCCTGAGGCGCGGCTCGCGGGTGAGATAGGCGACGCCATCCAGGCGGGCGTTGATAAGAGCGGGATCCGTCAAGGGACTGCCGAGCCGGCTGGCGAGCTCGCGCGCGCCGGCCGCCGTCACGGTGCGATCGATGGCGGCGAGCAGACTGCCGGCGCGAGTGCCCTGGTTCGAGCGGGTGAGCTCGAGATTGGCACGGGTCGCGGCATCGATCATGAGCAGACTGCCGGCGCTCTCCTTGCGCGGCGGACGAAGCAGCGGGGCCCTGCCAACCTGGGTGATCTCGACATAAGTGAGAAGGCCGGCCAAGGCGGCAAGCTCGGCCCGCGTGAATTCGCCGAAGGCATCCAGCGCCGCCACGCCAAGACGGGACTTCAGAGCGCGCTCGCCCTTGAGCGAGTCGAAATGGGCGCGCGGGCACGGCGTGAGCGCGGCGCCCGCCTCCTCGATCACGCGGCGCAAGCCGGCGTCGCCGGCAACGTCGTCGCCGGCCAGCACTTCTCCGGGCTTCAACCTCGCGAGTTCGCCGGCGAGATCGGTGGCGCTCGCGGACGAGGCGATCAGCTCGCCGGTCGAGATGTCGAGCGAGGCAAGTGCGTAGTGCTGCCCGCCGTCCTTCTCGGGAGCGCGGAACAGTGCGGTGAGGAAGTTGTGGGCGCGCGCATCGAGCAGGCTCTCCTCGGTAAGGGTGCCCGGCGTGACGAGACGCACCACATCGCGGCGCACCACCGCCTTGGCACCGCGCTTCTTGGCCTCGGCCGGGTCCTCGAGCTGCTCGCAGACCGCGACCCGATGGCCGCCCCCGATCAGGCGCTGGAGATAATCGTCGGCGGCATGCACCGGCACGCCGCACATGGGGATGTCCTGCCCGAGATGCTTGCCGCGCTTGGTCAGCGCGATGCCGAGTGTGCGGGAGGCGATCTCGGCGTCCTCGAAGAACAACTCGTAGAAATCGCCCATGCGGTAGAACAGGAGGCAGTCGGCGTTGGCCGCCTTGATCTCCAGATATTGGGCGATCATCGGCGTGGCGAGAGACGCCTCCTCCTTGCGGGCGGCGCTTGGGGCGGTCCCTGCGACGTGAGCGCCCCCGGCCCTCGTCTCCATCTCGGCCATCGCCAAAGGGGTAGCTTCTCCTTTCCCCCCGCACAAGGGCAGGCCAGGAAAGGCTGGGGAAAGGACTTTTCCGCGATGGCCGCCTCCTCTAGGGTGCCGCGAATTCCAACAGGAGAGCTTGCCATCGTCCGCCCCTCCAAACGCCCGCCCGACGCGCTTCGTCCCATCAGCTTCGAGCGCGCCGTGTCGCGCCACGCCGAGGGCTCATGCCTCGTCCGCTTCGGCGATACGCATGTGCTCTGCACCGCGAGCGCCGGCGAGCCGGTGCCGCCCTGGCTCAAGGGCCAAGGCCGGGGCTGGGTCACCGCCGAATACGGCATGCTGCCCCGGGCGACTTCGGAGCGAACACGGCGCGAGGCATCGGCCGGCAAGCAGACCGGGCGCACGCAGGAAATCCAGCGCCTGATCGGCCGGTCGCTCCGCGCCGTCACCGATCTTCCGGCGCTCGGCGAGAAGCAGATCGTGGTGGATTGCGACGTGCTGCAAGCCGACGGCGGCACGCGCACCGCGGCGATCACCGGGGCGTGGGTCGCCCTGCACGACGCACTCGCCTGGATGCAGGCGCGCAACATGATCAAGGCGACGGTGCTGCGCGATCACGTGGCGGCCGTCTCCTGCGGCCTCTATGGCGGCGAAGCGGTTCTCGATCTCGACTATGCCGAGGATTCGGAAGCCGACGCCGACGCCAATTTCGTCATGACGGGGTCTGGCGGCATCGTCGAGGTGCAGGGCACCGCCGAGACCGATCCGTTCAGCCAGGAGCAATTCGATCAGCTCATGGCGCTGGCGCGGCGCGGCATCGCCGAACTGGTGGCGCTGCAGAAGCTCACCGTCGCCTGAATGACGATCGCGCTCAAGCGCGGCGACCGGCTGGTGGTTGCCAGTCACAACGATGGCAAGGTGCGCGAGCTTGCCGAGCTGTTCGCACCCTTCGGCATCGATTGCGTCTCGGCCAAGCGTCTCGGCCTGCCCGAGCCGGAAGAAACCGGCGAGACATTTGCCGATAACGCCCTGCTCAAAGCCGTTGCCGCGTCCGCAACCTCCGGCATGAAGGCGATCGCCGACGATTCCGGGCTCGAAGTGGCGGCGCTCGATGGCGCGCCGGGGGTTCATTCCGCGCGCTGGGGCGGCTCAGCCAGGGACTTTGGGCTCGCGATGCAGCGCGTTCACCACGAACTGGAGGCCAAAGGAACGAGGGAGCCGCGCGCCAATTTTGTCTGCGCCCTGGCGCTCGCCGCGCCGGACGGCGCCGCGCAAGTCGTCGAGGGCAAGGTGTTCGGCACGCTCACCTGGCCGCCGCGCGGTACTAAAGGCTTCGGCTACGATCCGATCTTCGTGCCCGACGGCCAGACTGAAACGTTCGGCGAGATGCCGCGCGAGTTCAAGAACCAGCTGTCGCATCGCATGCGCGCGTTCGAGCAATTGATGGCCAAGCACTATGACGGCAATTGAGCCGACCCCCTCGCCCGCCCTCGCTGTCGCTCGGGCACTCTCTCCCGGGCCCGCAGAGGCGTTTGGGGTGTATGTGCATTGGCCGTTCTGCCGCGCCAAATGCCCCTATTGCGATTTTAACAGCCACGTCCGCCATGGCGGCATCGACGAGGCCCGCTTCCTCGCCGCCTATCTCCAGGAACTCGCGCATTTCGCTTCCTTGGCGCCCACGCGCGAGGTGACCAGCATCTTCTTCGGCGGCGGCACGCCATCGCTGATGCGCCCCAACACGGTAGCGGCGATTATCGATGCCGTGGCGCTGCATTGGAGGCTCGACGGCGACGCCGAGATCACGCTCGAAGCCAATCCGACCAGCGTCGAGGCCGGGAATTTCGCCGGCTATCGCGCCGCCGGCGTCAACCGGCTGTCGCTCGGCGTGCAGGCGCTCGACGATGCGAGCCTTAAGGCGCTCGGCCGCCAGCACAGTGCGGGCGAGGCACTCGCCGCGCTCACGCTGGCCAAGCGATATTTCGATCGCGTGTCGTTCGATCTGATCTATGCGCGCGAAGGGCAGACGGAGCGGGCCTGGCACGAGGAACTTGCCCGCGCGCTCGATTACGCCGCCGATCACCTTTCGCTTTATCAACTCACCATCGAAGACGGCACGCCGTTCGCCGCGCGCCATGCGGCCGGGACGCTGCATGTGCCGGCAAGTGCGGAGGCGCGCGCGCTTTATCTGTTGACGCAGGAGCTCTGCGAGGCGACGGGCCTGCCGGCCTACGAAGTCTCCAACCACGCACGGCAAGGCTCGGAATCGCGCCACAACCTGCTCTATTGGCGCGGACACGATTATGCCGGCGTCGGTCCCGGTGCCCATAGCCGCATCACCGCGAACGGCGCGAAGCGGGCGATCTCGGCCTGCAAATTGCCCGAAGCCTGGCTCGCCCAGGTGGAAACCTCAGGCCACGGCATCGAGAGCGACGAGGCGCTCAGCGCGGAGGAAGCGGCGGACGAATATCTGCTGATGGGATTGCGCTTGCGCGAAGGCATCGATCTCGCGCGGCTCGAGGCGATCGGCGGAAGCATGCCCGATGCGGCGCGCATCGAGACGCTGACTCAACAAGGCCTGGTCACGCGCCACGGCACCCGGCTCGCCGTAACGTCAGAAGGCCGGCTGGTACTGAACAGCCTGATCCTCGGACTCGTGGCTTAGCTAATATCCCGACGCGGTGGCGAAGGAGCTTGGCGCTGGGTCGATCACCCGCGGGCCGCCCTCGCGCACTTCGAGAATAGCGAGGCCCCGTTCGGACGTGCCGTCGGAGAGCAGGCGGAACAGCCCGTCGACGCCGGTGAAGCCGCTCGGGCGGGTGAGCTGGGAATAGGTGTAGCGCTGGCCCAACGGATTCTGCGACAGCGACACGGCCAGGCTGACCGCGTCATAAGCGAGACTGGCGATGCGCGGCGGCGCGCTGCCATAGGTCTTGGAGTAGCGGTTGACGAAATTGCTCCAGCCGGCCGGATCCGGCGCCGGATACCAGCCGCCGCGCAGCGCGCGCTCATTGCCGATGGTGGAATAGTCCCACTGACCCGTGCCGATGAACTGCACGCGGCCGTTGGAGAGCCCCTCGCCGGCTAGCAGCGGCGCCAGCGCCGGCAGTTCGTCGCGGCCGGCGGGCAGGAACAGCGCATCGATCGCCTGGCCGGATTTGACCGCGTTGGCGACCTGGCGTACGGGCCCCAGCATGGCGGTCGAATCTTCGGTGGCGAAGGTCGCGCGCACCGGCGCCTGGCCGCCGCCCGAGGCAACCGATCTGGCGAAGGAAGCTTCGGCAAGACGCCCATAGGCCGATTGCGGAACCAGTTCGGCGAAATTGCGCTTCCCTTGCGCCATGGCGAAAGAGACGATGCGGGGCACATCGCGGCCGGCAAGGAAGCTCAACAGATAGACGCCGTTGCCCGCGACCTTCTCGTCGCTGGAGAAGGCGATCATCGGCACGCCGCGCTGGCGCGCGACGGGAGCGGCGGCGTTGACCTCCTGGGCGAAGAGCGGACCGATGATCAGTTCCGCACCGTCCTGGAGCGCGCTCTCGGCGGCAAGCCGCGCGCCATCGGCGGTGCCCTTGGTGTCCTTGGGAATCAGCGACACGTTCGGATTGTCGAAATCGAACAGGGCGAGTTCGGCCGCCTGTTTCAGCGCCTTGGCGACGGCCGGCGTCGAGCCCGACGCGGTGACCGGCAAGAGCAGCGCGACCTTCACCGTGCCAGTAGAGCCGGTAACCGCGGGTCCAGGTCCCGATCCTGGGCCGAATCCGCCGCCGCCCGGCGTGCCGCAGGCGGAGAGCAACATAGCCGCGATCAGGCCGGCGCAACGCGGGCGTATTGCCGTCAGGCGTCCGTCGATCCGGAATGGAAGCTGCATGACCCCTCTGCGCCAAGGTTCTTCGCCTTCAGAGGCGCGCCTTGGCCCTTGGCAGTCCTAATGGCCAACCCATCAATCGAGTCTTAAGCCGCTTTGCCCCGCCCGCAAAGCTCGCCCTGAACTATGGCCCAATCGTGATGGACGCAGGCCGAGCATTTCACGTAGCGTGCTCGCCTCTATCGGGCCTCAAGGTTGCGGGCCGGCGTGCATGCAAGACTGGACAAACGACGAGCGAAGCGGCGGCGACAAGAGCCTGCCGGTGAGGCGGGCGGGCGAGGTGCTCGCCGAGCTGGTGGCGCGGCCGCTTGCCTCCGGGCTGTATCTCGTGGCGACGCCGATCGGCAATCTCGGCGACATTTCCCTGCGCGCGCTGTCGGTGCTCGCCCGTGCCAATCTGATCGCCGCGGAGGATACGCGGCACTCGAAGAAACTGTTGTCGCATTTCGGCCTGGGCGGCGAGCTCACCCCCTATCACGAGCACAATGCCGAGAAGGAGCGGCCGCGGCTCCTGGCACGCTTGCGCGCCGGGCAGTCGGTCGCGCTGATCTCCGATGCCGGCACGCCGCTTGTCTCCGATCCTGGCTACCGGCTGGTACGGGAAGCGCTCGACCAGGGGCTGATGGTGACGAGCATTCCAGGTGTCTCGGCAGCGCTCGCGGCGCTCACCACAACGGGGCTGCCGACCGACACGTTTCTGTTGGCCGAATTCTTGCCGCCGAAATCCGGGCAGCGCCG
>JAWOJH010000136.1:0-7707 GCA_046481725.1 Methyloceanibacter sp.
GACGCCGGCCGCCATCACCAACACCAGCACATCATGAGAATCGAGTTCCCAGGTGGGGACCACCTCGACCTGCATGGCCTCGTCGGGGGGGCCGTGACGCTCCTTGCGGATCGCCCAGGCATACATATTCTTCGGCACGTGACCGAGCGGGGGAATTTCGCCGATCTCGTAGAGATCCTTGACCGCGCTCTTGGGCGCGGATGTTGCGTCGGCAACAGCGGATAGAGACATTTCGTTCATCCGATGATCCCCCCAGTCCTTTTGTTCGGCCTGTTTTTGCACTGCGATAATTCTCTGCTATTCATCTCGCGACCGCAACATCTTTGCCAAAGCCACCCTTAACGCGCGAAAGGGCCGCAAAGGCGCCCTTTCCCCGCCAAAAAATCCCCAACTTCCCGGAGGACCGGCCAGCCGGGCAAGGAGCGTTAGCAAAAACGAGCCGCCCTGCCCAGGGTCAAAATAGGTCAATTGGACGCGTGATGAACCCGGCTACGCGCCGTCCGTTCCGCCGCTTGGCGGGAGACGTCGCCCCGGGAGCGGACTCAAGGCGCGGCTTGCCGCAGCGGCGCTTCTGAATTATTGGGCCTTTTGGGGCTATGTTGCCCTGAAACGGCGGGCGTGCTTCGATACCGCAACGTCAAATCACCGAGCAGATCATGAGCGGCACCTCACCAAAGCGGGACAAACCCTGGCTGTTCCGCACCTATGCGGGCCATTCCACCGCCACCGCGTCCAATGCGCTCTACCGGAAGAACCTGTCCAAGGGGCAGACCGGGCTTTCGGTCGCCTTCGATCTGCCGACCCAGACCGGCTACGACTCGGACCATGGCCTCGCCCGCGGCGAAGTCGGCAAGGTGGGTGTGCCGATCTCGCATCTCGGCGACATGCGCGCCTTGTTCGCGGACATCCCGCTGGCCGAGATGAATACCTCGATGACGATCAATGCCACGGCCGCCTGGCTGCTCGCGCTCTACGCGGCGCTGGCCGAGGAACAGGGCGCCGACCCCAAGAAGCTCACCGGCACGGTGCAGAACGACATTCTGAAGGAATATCTCTCGCGCGGGACCTACATCTTCCCGCCGGCGCCATCGCTCAGGTTGATCAAGGACGTGATCGTCTACACCAACCGCGAGATGCCGAAATGGAACCCGACCAATGTCTGCTCCTACCATTTGCAGGAGGCGGGAGCGACGCCGGCGCAGGAACTCGCCTTCGCGCTGGCCACGGCCGAGGCTGTGCTCGACGAGGTGCGCGGCTCGGGCGAGGTGCCGGAAGCGAATTTCCCGCGCGTGGTGGGCAGCATCTCCTTCTTCGTCAATACCGGCGTGCGCTTCATCACCGAAGTGGCGAAAATGCGCGCCTTCGTCGATCTGTGGGATGAGATTGCACGCGACCGCTACGGCGTCGAGGACGCGGCGCTGCGCCGCTTCCGCTATGGCGTGCAGGTCAACTCCCTGGGGCTGACCGAGCAGCAGCCGGAGAACAACGTCTATCGCATCCTGCTGTCGATGCTGGCGGTGACCTTGTCGAAGAAGGCGCGGGCGCGCGCCGTGCAGCTTCCCGCCTGGAACGAGGCGCTCGGCCTGCCGACGCCTTGGGATCAGCAATGGTCGCTCAGGCTCCAGCAGATTGTCGCCTACGAGACCGATCTGCTGGAATTCGGGGACATCTTTGACGGCTCGCTGGAGATCAACCGCAAGGTCGAGGCGTTGAAGGAACAGGCCCGGGCCGAACTGGCCAAGCTCCAGGCGATGGGCGGGGCGATCGCCGCCATCGACTATATGAAAGAGGCGCTGATCGCCTCAAACGCCGCCAGGGTGGCGGCGATCGAGACTGGTGAGCAGATGCTGATCGGCGTCAACGCCTATACCGAGACCGAACCTTCGCCGCTCCAGGCGAGCGGCATCGAAGGCATTCTCACCGTGCCGGAATCGGTGGAGATCGAGCAGGTCGCGGCGCTGCAAGCCTGGCGGCGGGACCGCGACGACAAGGCAGTGAAACAGGCGCTGGTCGACCTCAAAGCTGCCGCGGCCGAAGGGCGCAATATCATGCCGCCATCGATCGCGGCCGCTAAGGCCGGCGTTACCACCGGCGAATGGGGCCAAGTGCTCCGGGAGGTGTTCGGCGAATATCGCGCCCCGACCGGCATCAACGCCAAGCACACAATCGACGAGGCGCGGCTCGAAGAAATTCGCCGCCTGGTGGCGCAGACGTCAGGCAAGCTCGGCCGCACGCTCACCTTCGTGGTCGGCAAGCCTGGGCTCGACGGCCACTCCAACGGCGCCGAGCAGATCGCCGTGCGCGCCACCGATGTCGGCATGGATGTAGTGTATGACGGCATCAGGCTGACGCCGGCCGAGATCGTCGAACAGGCCAAGCAGGCGCGCGCGCATGTGGTCGGGCTGTCGATTCTCTCGGGCTCGCATGTGTCGCTGGTGCGCGAGGTCGTGCAGCGCCTGCGCGAGGCGGGCATGGGCGAGGTGCCGGTGGTGGTCGGCGGCATCATCCCGGCCGGGGATGTCAACATCCTCAAGCAGTGCGGCGCTTCGGCTATCTACACGCCGAAGGACTTTCAGCTCAACGACATCATGGCCGGCATCGTTCGACTGGTCGACGCCAAGGCCGAAGCCCTGGTCAAGCAGAACGTGCCCGTGCCGCCGATGCGCCAGCGCGAAAAAGTGCGGCTGCAATAGGCCCGTTCAGCCGCGCGCCGGCGATGACACTGGCCATGCTTTGCCGCTAAACTCCCTGAGTCGCGCTTTTTGTCGGGCGCGCGTGGCCATGGGGGAACCAATGAATATTCGCTTGAGCACGCCGCGGCGGGAGACCTTTTTCGTCTCGGTCATCATCGCCGCTCTCGTCATCCTGGGCATGATCGTGCCGCTGCCGTTCTTTACGGCCTACGCGCTCGGTCTGTTGCTGATCGCCTATCTGATCCTGCTCGCAGGCGTCCTGCTGGACAATCTCTGAGCGGGGATACGGGCGGGCTCAGCCCTTCACCAGGCGAAGGATGGGCTCTTCCTTGCCGCCAAGAAGGGGCGCGAGCACGGCGTGGAGCTCGCGTCCGCGGATCGGTTTGGTGACATAGGCATCCATGCCGGCCGCAAGATAGGCGCCGCAATCGGCCGTCCTGCCATGGGCGATGAGCGCGACGATCGGCACTTTGGCGGCGGGCGCGTGCAGGCTGCGGATGCGCCGCGCGGTCTCAACGCCATCGAGATCGGACGTCACCGTGTCCATCAGCACGAGATCGAAGCTCTTCGAGGCTAGACTCATGACCGCCGCCGCGCCGCTCGACACGACCTCAAAGGTGAGGCCGAACTCGTCGAGATAGGTGACGATCATCATGCGGTTGACCGCATTGTCCTCGACCACGAGGACATGTCCTTCGAGAGTGCCGTGCTGAGACAGTTCCTTGTCCGGCTGCGGCACCGGCTCAGGCTGGCGCGCGGTCTCCACGGGCAGCACAAACCAGTAATGCGTGCCCTGGCCGACCACGCTTTCGCAACCCAGTTCCCCGCCCATCAGCACGGCGAGCTTGCGCGCGATCGACAGCCCCAGTCCGGTCACCACATTCTTGCCGCCCGCCTTCGGGTCGATCTGGACGTAGGGCTGGAACAATCGCTGCTGCACCATCTTACTCAGGCCTACGCCCGTGTCGGTGACGTCGAAGCGCAGCACGGAACGCCCCCCAATCTCGGCGGCGCTGGCGTGCAGCCGCACCGATCCGTGTGCGGTGAATTTGAGCGCGTTGTCGACCAGACTGAGCAGCACCTGCCGCAGACGGGCCGCATCGCCAGTGACGAAGCGCGGACAGCTGGCGCCGACATCGATGCCGCCGGTGAGGCCTTTCTGATTGGCGCGCGTTTGCAGCACGGTGCCGACGCCCTGGATCAGATCGTGCAGATCGAACTTGCTCTGCTCGAGCTCGAACCGGCCGCCTTCAAGCCTGGCAAAGTCGAGGATCTCGTTGAGGACGCCGAGCAGGCCGCGTCCGGAGTGATAGAGCGTATCGGCATAGCGGGCCTGGGTAGGATCGAGCGGACTCGACAGGAGCAACTCGGCCATGGCTACGACCGCCTCCATCGGCGTGCGCAACTCGTGCCCGATCATGGCGATCAAATCCGACTTGGCCTTGTCCGCGGCCTCGGCGGCTTCGCGCGCCTCTCGCTCGGCCGCCAGTCCATCGACCAGTCCCTGGATCTGCGCGAACAGATCGTCAGGCTGAAAATCCTCGGGTCGCATCGTTTGTGCTCGCCCTCTTCGCTCCAAATCGGGCCGAGCATCGCAGAGATCACTTAAAACTGGGCTAAGGCGGCGGGGCCGAGGAAATATGGAGAATCAGCCGTTAAGGACGCCCGGGAACAGCGGGTGCGTCCTCTCGGAGTTGACGGCGCAACTCAGTTTCGGGCTTAGAAGGGGCATGATCGTCTGTTCCTGCACCATGATCACCTCCAAGGACATCGCCGAGGCAGTGGCATCGCTCCGCACCAATGATCCGCTGGTGGTGCTGACGCCCGGCCTGATCTACCGGCAGCTGGGCAAGCGCCCGTCCTGCGGGAGCTGTCTGCCGCTGATCACCAAACTGATGGTTGCCTATGACGAGGAAGGACCGAGCGCCGCAGCGGCGATGCCCCATCGCACCGCGCACGAAGAATCCTAGCTTGCAAACGCGGAACAGGCCATGATCGCAAAAAGGTTGAGAGGAGGAGGGTAGAATGAAGGGCAATCCACGGGTCATTGAATATCTCAACAAGGCCCTGACCAGCGAACTGACAGCCGTGAATCAATACTGGCTGCATTATCGGCTGCTCGACGACTGGGGCTACACCAAGCTCGCCAAAAAGGAGCGTGAAGAATCCATCGAGGAGATGCACCACGCCGACAAGCTCGTGACCCGCATCATTTTCCTCGAAGGCTTCCCCAACATGCAGCATCTCGATCCCTTGATGATCGGCCAGAACGTCAAGGAGATCCTGGAATGCGACCTGAAGGCGGAATATTCCGCGCGCGCGCTCTACATGGAGGCGCGGGCCTGCTGCCGGAAGGAAGAGGATTACGTATCGATGGATCTGTTCGAGGAATTGCTCGCGGATGAGGAAGGCCATATCGACCATCTGGAGACGCAGCTTAGCCTCCTGAACGACATCGGCATCCAGAACTACGGCCAGCTCAACGCGCATTCCGCGGACGAGGTGCCCGATGCCAGCAGCGACTAGGCCTTGACGCTGATCGACGGACCCAGATTGGCGCCGGCGGCCGGTGGCGCGCCTCGTCAGCTCGTGGTGTTCCTGCACGGCTATGGCGCCGACGGCAACGACCTGATCGGGCTTGGGCGCGAATGGGCACCGATGCTGCCGCATGCCGCCTTCGTCTCGCCGCACGCGCCGGAACCCTGCGGCATGGCGCCGATGGGACGCCAATGGTTCAACCTCACCTTTCGCGATCCAAGCGAGATGGTGCGCGGCGTGAAGCATGCTTCGCCCGCGCTCAATGCCTTTCTCGATGCCGAGTTGAAGCGGCACGATCTGCCGGCGCGCGCCTTGGCACTGGTGGGGTTCAGCCAGGGCACCATGCTGGCGCTCGGCGTGGGCCTCGCGCGCCAGCCGCCGCCCGCGGCGATCGTCGGCTATTCCGGTGCGCTGGCAACCGTCGAGGCTTTGCCGAAGAATCCCGCTGAGGCACCGGCCGTCCTACTGGTGCATGGCGACATGGACGAGGTCATTCCGGTCGAGGCCATGTTCGCTGCCCGCGAGCAACTCGCTCAGTCTGGGGTCGCCGTGGAGTGGCACATGGCGCAAGGCATCGGCCATGGCATCGACGGCGAGGGCTTGCGGCTCGGCGGCGACTTCCTCAAGCAGGCCTTCGCCGCGACGCAAGCCCTCCAATAGGCCCCGTCGCTACCTACAGCATCTGGGGGCCTTCACATTCGTGACATGCCCCTATAGTATGCGGCCGCGTAAGGTCCCGCGTGCGACGGGCAGAGCTTAAGGACTCTTCGCCTTGAACGTCGCAACCGCATCGGCCGCCCCCGGTACGTTTCCCGCCCTGGTGCTGAACGCCGATTACCGTCCGCTCTCCTATTACCCGCTGTCGCTCTGGGGCTGGCAGGACGCGGTCAAGGCCGTCTTTCTCGACCGGGTCAATATCGTCTCCGAATATGATCGCGCGGTCCGCTCGCCCTCCTTCGAGATGAAGCTGCCTTCGGTGGTCTCGCTCAAGACCTATGTGCGGCCAGCGCTCTACCCAGCCTTCACCCGATTCAATGTGTTCCTGCGCGACCGCTTCACCTGCCAATATTGCGGCGACGAGCAGGACCTTACCTTCGATCACCTCGTGCCCCGCTCGCGCGGCGGCCTGACGCGCTGGGAAAACGTGGTTACCGCTTGCGCGCCCTGCAATCTGATGAAGGGCGGCAAGCTGCCTGAAGAGGCGAAAATGCACCCGGCGCAGCGGCCCTACCGGCCGACCGTGTTCGAGCTGCATCGCAACGGCCGGCTGTTCCCGCCGAACTATCTGCATGAGAGCTGGCTCGATTATCTCTACTGGGATACCGAGCTCGAGCCGTAGCCGCTCGCTTTTTGCCGGGAACTTTCCGCGTTTCTTGGGCGCCGACCAGACATTTTGCCTGGAACGGTCCTTCGCACCACTCGTTGCCCTCCTTTGGACCAAACGCGCCCTCCCGGCGCGACAACCAAGGACGGAGCAATGCCGCAAAAACGCCTTGAGAAACCCGATTTTGCGCCGCCGGCCGAGACGGCTCTGGAGACAGTCCGCACCTCGCGTCGCGGCCTGTCCTAGGAATGTTCGCCGTGGGCGCCCTTGGACTGACGACGGCCTCCTCCCCGGCCAAAGCGGCGGTGTCCATGCTGCGGACCGGCCTGGATCCGGATCAGCCCGAGACCGGTGAAAATGCGCTGGCCGGCAGCGAAGGCCACGAAGCGTATGACACCGAAGGTCAAGTGGAAGAAGTCGGCTACCGGTGGGGTCGCAGGCGCCGCAGACGTTGGCGCAGGCGCCGTCGGCCGCGCGTCGGCGTCCGCGTCTGGATTTAACCGCACCGTCTCCGCGTAGCGCTACGCGAGCGCGCCACCGCATCGTGTCTCAAAACCTGGTGGTGAGCCCCGTCAACCAATCCGGCGAGGCTTCCACCAGGATTGCCTCGATGCGCTTGTCGAGATCGGTGGCGACGAGTAGCCCGACCGTGACCAGCAGCAGGCCGAAGATGGTCTTGCCGGTCCTGCCGGTCTCTGCGAGGCGCGCGCGCCAATGCTGCATGGCCTCGCGAGAGAGCAGGCCCAGCAGCAGGAGCGGCATGGCGGCGCCGAGGCCGAAAGCGAACATGGTGAGCGCGACCTGACCGATATCATCGCCCTTGGCGGCGAGGACCGAGGCGGCGCCCAGCGTCGGGCCGACACAAGGACTCCAAACTGCGCCGAGCAGGAGGCCGAGCCCGAACTGCCCGGCAAGGCTCGCCGGGGTGAAATTGTCGGCATAAGCGCCCGCCCAATTGCTGACCGGTGCGGCGGCGAGCGCGAATTGCTCTTGCAGACGCGGAACCAGCATTACGAGGCCGACGGCTATCAGGAGGCTCGCCGAGACAAGGCGGAAGACCCCGCTATCGACTCCCGCGGCGAAGCCGATCGTCGCCACGAACAGGCCGATCGCGGTAAAGGAGACAGCCAACCCGGCGGCCAGCGCCACTGG
>JAWOJH010000128.1:0-24267 GCA_046481725.1 Methyloceanibacter sp.
CACAGCGCTTCGAGCTTCTGCAGCACCGGCTCGGCCAGCAGGTCTCTATAGGCTTTCAGCCCGTGCTCTTGCTTGAAGTTCCAGAAGGCGGTCCAGGTCTGCTTGCCGCGCTTGCCGTCGACCGCGCCTTCGTAATAGCCGAGCTCGGCAAGACATTTCTGCGCGCGGGCAATGGCTTCGACCTGTTCCGGCGTGGGCGGGCTCTCGGCAGGCACCCCCACCCGCACGGGCTGAGAGAGCGGCGCCGGGCCGACCGGAGGCCGCAGCGCGGGAGTGGTTTGCGCCGTCTCGGCCAGGCGCTCCTCCACCGGCTCCGCCGTCACGGTCACGGCCAGCGCCGTCAGCGCGGCTAAGGCCACCACCAAAGTCGTTACGGTTCCCAAACTCCCCGCCATGGAACCCCTCGGCGCTCCGCCGCGAGCGCTACTCAATCGCCGCGCACTCTAGCATCATTTTCCGCCGCCGCGAGCACCGGCTGAACCGCCCACTACCCCTCACCTGCCCTTCGGCACCGCGTCGGGGCGCGGCGGCAGCGATTTCAGATAGGCGGCGATCGCCTTCAGGTCCTCCGGCGCAAGCTTCGCCAGGTTCTCCTGCACCGGCACCATATTGTCGCCGATCGTATCGAAGTCGGGCGTGTTTCCGGTCTCCAGCAGATAGGCGATGTCGGCCTCGCTCCAATCGCCGATCCCGCCGTCGCTCGGCGTGATGTTGGGCACGGCGCCTTCCCGCTCCGGATTGGGCGCCCCGGCGAACTCGGTCGCCTTGACGATGCCGCCGATCTGGTTGCGTGAAGAGTGACACTCGGTGCAATGCCCGGGACCTTGCACCAGATAGGCGCCGCGATTGATCTCAGCGCTCGCCCCGGGGTCCGGCGCGAAGGTCTCGCCGTCGACGTAAAGACGGTGCCAAAGGCCGACCCCGCGGCGAAAATTGAAGGGAAAGCGCAGCTCGTGCGGCGGCACCTCGCTCCGCACCGCAGGCAGCGTGTCGAGATAGGCCTTGAGGTCGATCAGGTCCTCGAAGCGCATGCGCTGATAGGAGGTGAACGGGAAGGCGGGATAATAGTGTGAGCCGTCGGGTGCCACGCCCCGCTTCATCGCATTGACGAAATCGAGCGTGCTCCAAGTGCCGATGCCGCTTTCTTTGTCGGGCGAGAGGTTCGGTGCGTAGAAGGTGCCGAACGCGGTCTTGAGGCAGCGCCCGCCGGCCAGCAGATCCTTGTCTTTCGTATTGAGATCGTCGCAAGCCCGCGCCGGTGCGGCATGGCATTCGGCGCAGCCACCGGCGATGAACATATATTTGCCATTGGCACGATCGGGTTCGTGCGCCGGCAGCGCCGAGGCCGGGATCGTCACCGGCATCGTCAAGAGATAGAAGACGAGCGCGACCGCGGCCAGGAAAACGATGAGCGCGAAAAAGGCTTTGCGCAAACGTCTCTCCCCTCAGGGCATGGGAACAGGCCGCCCCCGCCGAAGCACATCGAAGCCGCGCTGCACGGCCGGCCGCGCGGCAATCGCCAGATACCATCGCTTCACGTTCGGATAGTTGGCGAAGTCCATCTTCTGCCAGCCGAAGCGCGCGATCCACGGCCAGATGGCGATATCGGCGATTGAATATTCGCCTGCGGCATATTCGACCTCCGCCAGCCGCCGGTCCAATACGCCCCACAGGCGCGCCGCCTCTTTGAGATAACGCTCCTCGGCGTAAGGGCTCTTGCCCGGATTGAACTTCACGAAATGATGCACCTGCCCGAGAAACGGACCCGGCCCGCCCATCTGCCACATCAGCCACTCGACCACGCGCCATTTGACCGGAGATTCCTGCGGCCACAGCCTGCCGGTCTTCTCCGCGAGGTAGAGCAGGATCGCGCCCGACTCCATCAAGTGAAGCCCCGTGTCGGTATCGACGATGGCCGGGATCTTGTTGTTGGGGGCGATCTCGAGGAACGCAGGCGCGAATTGCTCGCCCTCGGTGATGTCGATCGGATGCAGCCGATAGGGCAGCCCGACCTCCTCCAGCATGATCGAGACCTTTTGCCCGTTCGGCGTCGCCCAGGTGTAGAGCTCGATCATGGTCCCCGCCCCTTCGCAGCGCAGCAAGCGATGCCCGCGAAACGCGGCCATGTCAAAGGCGCCGGCGCCGGCTGTTAGCAGTTGCGGAAAATTTGATTCACCAAGTGTTCATTTCTCGGCCTCCCTATCGCCATGAACCCGTCGCGCCCCCGCCGCAGGGGGCTGTTAGCCATCTTTTTATGAGCGCCGCCGGTTTCGTGCGAGCGCCTAGGGAGGAATCAATGCTCAATTGCGCCCATCTCGACCATCAACAGACGAGCGTGGCTCCATCCCGATCGAGCGATGCGCGCTACGCGATCTACTACACGCCGCAGCCGGGCACCGCGCTGGCGGCCTTCGGCCGCTCCTGGTTCGGCCGCGCCAATGACGGGGTCACCTTGCAGGCCTTCTCCGACGCGGGACTTTCCGGTACCAGCTTCGCCAAGCTCGCAGTGGCGCCCGGCCGCTATACCGGACTGCATGCGTTGTTCCGCGCGCCATTTGGCTTGCGCGAAGGCTTCGGGCCGGATGCGCTGAAGACGCGGCTGATCAATTTCACGGCCCGACGCAAGCCGGTCGCGACCGGTCCGCTGACTTTGTCGCGCGCGGGACGCTTCCTCGTGCTTCGCCCCATAGAGCCCACGCCCGCGCTCGATTGGCTCGCCGCGCAATGCGTCGCCACCTTCGAGGATTTCGCGGCACCGCCGAGTGCGGTCGAACGCAACGATTATGCCGGGCGGCAGCTCAGCGACTATCAGCGCGTGCTGCTGGAGAGCTTCGGCGACCCCGATGTGCTCAGCGAATATCGATTCTCGATCGCGCTGACTGGCCCCCTCGACGCCACACATCTGGAGCGGGTGGCGCAGGCACTCTGGCCCGTGCTGGAGGAGATCTGCGCGGAAGGCGTCACCGTCGACGGCCTGTCGCTGTTCGGCGACGCAGGCGCGGCCTCGCCGATGCGGCTGGTCGGCCGCTACCGGCTCGGCGCGCAGGATTAGGCCGGCGCGCGCGGTAATTCGCCGCGAGACAAAGTTTTGACACACGGTCTCGTCACCCTCGTTTGCAAAGAAAACCGGGGGTGACGATGCCTGACTACGAGGAAATCCTGACCTTCCTCGCCGCCAATCCGCCAAAACTCGCCGACGAGCGCGAGTTGCACGCGTCTCTGCTGGAGCTGATCGCCAAATGCCTGCGCTCCGACGCGTCGGAGGATGACGACGAAGGCGCGGACGAGGATGCTCAAACACGCTGCATCCGCCTGATGGACATCAATTGACGCGCAAGCCACGACCCGCGCCGGCCGATTTTGCACGGCCGGACCGGTAGGCTATGGCGGAAAACTCGCTCAGACGATTGGTTCATCATGGTGGAGCACGTCACGGCTAAGCCTTCGGCCGCTGATCGGCGGAAGCCTTCGCGCGATGCGTCCCCCATTCCGGCGGAGACCTGGATCGTCACCGACGGCTCACCCGGCAATGAGAACCAGGCCGTTGCAGTCGCCGAGGCGGTCGGTTTGTCCTTCGCAATCAAGCGCGTGCGCGTGCATGGCGCGATGCGGCTCTTGCCGCCGCAACTGCAGATCTTTCTGGCGCCGGATCGGTTGCTGCGGTCGGTGGCCTCGATTGAGCCGCTCACCGCGCCCTGGCCGCGGCTTGTCGTCTCCGCCGGGAGCCGAAGCGCGTCAGTCGCCCTTGCGCTGAAGCGAGCTTCGGGCGCCTTCGCCCTTCACATTCTCAATCCACGGCTGCCGCTTCGCCTGTTCGATCTCATTGCCGCGCCGGCCCATGACAATCTGCAGGCGCCGAATGTCATCGCCACCGCCGGTTCGCTGCATGGCGTGAACAAAGCCCGCCTCGCCCAGGCCGCGTATCAGTTTCGGCAGCAGGTCGCCAATATGCCCAGCCCCCGCGTGGCCGTCTTGCTTGGCGGGGCAAGCCGCGCCTTCAGCTTCAAGCCCAAACATGCCGCCGAGCTTGGCAAGAAGCTTGCCGAACTCGTCCGCGACAGCGGCGGCTCGCTGCTGGTCACGCCGTCGCGCCGCACCCCTCCCGAGGCGCTCGCCGCATTCGCACGCGCGATCGCCGGTGTCCCCGCCACGATCTGGGGCGGCTCCGGCGAAAATCCCTATTTCGGCTTCCTCGCCCTGGCCGACGCCATCGTTGTTACCGGGGATTCGGTCAATATGGTCACCGAGGCCGCCGGCACCGGGAAGCCGGTTTTCGTGCAGCCGCTACGCGGAGGCTCGGCCAAGCTCGCCCGGTTTCACCGCCTGATGCAGGAGCGCGGCGCGACGCGGCCCTTCGCCGGACGTCTGGAGAGCTGGACCTACGCGCCGGTCAACGATACCGAGCTGGTCGCCGCCGCCGTGCGCCGCGCGCTGATCCTCGGTCCGCGCTGATTTCCGCAACATGACGGCGACGTCCGCATCGGCTACAAGTTCGGCCGGCAGGAAACAGGCCTCATGAGCAAAGTCGCCTTTATCGGGCTCGGCACCATGGGATTTCCCATGGCGGCCCACCTCAAATCACGCGGCAAGCACGACGTGGCGGTGTACAACCGGACGCCGGCCAAGGCGGAGGCCTGGGTCGCGCAATTCGGTGGCAGGCAGGCGCCAACGCCCGCCGTGGCGGCCGAGGGTGCCGAGTTTGTCTTTACCTGTGTCGGCAATGACGACGATCTCCGCGCCGTAACGCTCGGACCGGATGGGACGTTTCGTGCCCTGGCGCCGGGCGCGGTCCATATCGACCATACGACGGCCTCGGCCGGCATCGCGCGCGAGCTTTACGCCGCCGCCAGGTCGCGTGGCGCCGACGCACTCGACGCCCCAGTCTCCGGCGGCCAGTCCGGCGCGGAGAACGGCACCCTAACCGTGATGGTGGGCGGCGACGAGGGCCCGTTCGCAGCCGCCAGGCCAGTGATCGAGGCCTATGCCCGAACCGTCAACCGGATCGGCCCGGCCAGCGCCGGCCAGCTCACCAAGATGGTCAACCAGATCTGCATCGGCGGCCTGATCGAAGGGCTGGCCGAGGCGTTGCATTTCGCCGCCCGCGCCGGTCTCGACATCGACGAGGTGATCGCCACCATCTCGAAAGGCGCCGCCCAATCCTGGCAGATGGAAAATCGCTGGAAGACCATGACCGAGGGCAGATTCGATTTCGGCTTCGCCGTCGATTGGGTGCGCAAGGACTTCGCGCTCGTCTTCAAGGAGGCGCGCGCGAACGGCGCAAGCCTGCCGGTGACGGCGCTGGTCGATCAATTCTATGCAGAAATTCAGGAGATGGGCGGCGGACGCTGGGATACCTCCAGCCTAATCGCCCGGCTCGAGCGCAACAACAATGAAGGTGGGAAATGATTGCCAAGAAGATAGACGGAAAGGCCATCGCGGCCGAGCTAAGCCAGACCATCGCCGGCGAGGTCAAACGGGTAACGACGGAGCACGGCGTCGAGCCCGGCCTGGCAGTGGTGCTCGTGGGCGATAACCCGGCAAGCGAAATCTACGTGCGCAGCAAGACCGCCAAGACCGCGGCCACCAATATGCGCTCGATGCTGTACAAGCTGCCCGTCTCGGCGACCGAGCAGGAACTGCTGGATGTGGTCGAGCGGCTGAACCGCGACGAAACCGTACACGGCATCCTGGTGCAGCTGCCGCTGCCGCCGCAAATCGATTCGCGGAAAGTGATCGAGGCGATCGCGCCGGCGAAAGATGTCGACGGTTTCCATCCGCTGACCGCGGGCCTGCTCTCGACCGGGCTCCCCGGCCTCGTCCCCTGCACGCCGCTTGCCTGCATCATTCTCGCCAAGCAGGTGCATGGCTCCCTGGCCGGAATGGAGGCGGTGGTGATCGGCCGCTCCAACATCGTCGGCAAGCCGCTGGCGCAGCTTCTGCTGATGGAGAACGCCACCGTGACCATCGCCCATTCCAAGACGCGCGACCTTGCCGCCGTCGCGCGGCGCGGCGATCTCTTGTTCGCGGCGGTGGGTCAGCCGGAGATGGTACGCGGCGACTGGGTCAAGCCCGGCGCGACCGTGATCGACGTCGGCATCAATCGCGTGCCTGCCGCGGACGGCAAATCCAAGCTGGTGGGCGACGTCGCCTTCGACGAAGCGGCGCAGGTTGCCGGCGCCATCACACCGGTGCCGGGCGGCGTCGGCCCGATGACCATCGCCTGTCTGATGCTCAACACCCTGACCGCGGCCTGCCGCCAGAACGGACTTGAGCCGCCGCGAATCGGCTAGTCGTCCGGCCCGTTGCTCAAGCTTTCTTCTCGGCGACCGCATAGTCGAGCGGCAGCGCCGTGGTGTATTTGATCTGCTCCATTGCGAAAGCGGAACTTACATCCGTCAGCTCGATCCGGCCGATCAGCCGCTTGTAGAACGCGTCGTAATGCTCGATGTCGGGCACCACCACGCGCAGCAGATAATCGACCTGGCCGCTCATGCGGTAGAACTCCACCACCTCGGGGAAATCCATGAGGGTCGCGTGGAAGCGGTCCAGCCAGTCCTGGGTATGATGGCTGGTGGTGATCGAGACGAACACCGTCACCCCGGCATTGACCTTCTTCGGGTCGAGCAGCGCCACCCGGCGCTGGATCACGCCAAGCTCTTCGAGCTTCTGGATGCGCCGCCAGCAGGGCGTGGTGGAGAGCCCGATCTGCTTGCCGACCTCGGCCACCGGCAGGGTGGCGTCCCGCTGGAGGATGTCGAGGATCTTGCGGTCCATTCTGTCGAGCATGGCGCCACTCAAAATAATTTTGCCTTGTATCGGGAATAAGTGAAACAATATTGCTTCAACCCCCGTAACATGACACAGACGTAGATTATTATTCTACGAGGTGCAAGAGATTTCACAGTAGCCGCCGCACCTCGCGCCGCAGCACCGGCAGTAATTCCGCCTCGAACCATGGATTGGCCCCGAGCCAGCCATTGTTGCGCCACGAGGGGTGCGGCAGTGGCAGCAAGCGCGGCCGCGTCTTGCGCTTCAGGTGCTTGCGCCAAGCGAGCATGGTTTGCTGCAAGCTCGCCCCCGCCGCCTCCCCGACATGAAAGTTCTGCGCATAGGCGCCCACGGCGAGCACGAGTTCGATCCGCGGCAGCGCGGCGAAGAGTTTCGCGTGCCAGAGCCGCGCGCATTCCTTGCGCGGCGGCAAGTCAGCGCCTTTCGCGTCCTGGCCCGGAAAGCAGAACCCCATCGGCACGATGGCGACGCGCGCTTCGTTGTAGAACTCGGCGGGCGTGACCCCCATCCAGTCGCGCAATCGATCGCCGGAGGCATCGGTGAACGGCGTGCCCGAGCGATGCACCCTGGTGCCCGGCGCCTGGCTGCACACGGCAAGCCGCGCGGTGGAGCTTGCGCGCAGCACCGGGCGCGGCTCATGCGGCAGCTTCTTGCCTTGCGGCGTCTCGATGCAATGCCGGCAGGCACGGATGGCGGCGAGCACGCTTTCAAGCTCGGCCGGGCCCGCCATGGTCATAGATCCAAAATCATCCCATCATGGGCGATGAGATAGCGCGAGGCGTCGACCTTGGCGGCATTGCGCAGCATGGCCTCTCCCATATGGGTGAGCAGTACGCGCTTGGCGTCGAACCGCGCATAGTTGGCGTCGATGGTCGCATAGTCGAGATGGATGGGAAGCTCCACGTCGTATTGGAAACATTCCGAGATGAACAGATCCGCGCCTTGCGCCACTTCGCAGAGCGTCTCGACCCAGCCGGTGTCGCCGGTAAAAGCCACCCCCCGCCCCTCGATCTCGAATCGCAGCGCATAAGGCGGCGCGCCGGAAGGATGCTTCACCTCGAACGGCGTGACTTTGACGCCGCCAATCTCCAGCGCCTTCCGCTCCTCGTACTCGAGGAAGCGCAAATCGAACTCCCGCTTCGAGGTGGTGATGTTGGGATAAAGCGCCTCGGCGAGCGTGACAAAGCGCTTCTCGATGCCCTTGGGCCCCGCCACCGTCAGCGGGTGCGTCCGCTTGCTGACATAGATCGCGTCGACCAGCAGCCAGGGCAGCCCCCCGAAATGATCGCCGTGCAAATGCGACACGAACACCGTGCCGATGTCATTGGGCTCGAATCCGAGCCGGCGCATCCCGATCAGAGTGGACGCGCCGCAATCAATCAGGAAGCTCGCCTGCCCGGCCCGCACATGAAATGAGGTTTGCAGGCTGCCGCCCGCGCCGAAGGCATCTCCGCAGCCGATGATGGTCAGTCGCATTGCGCGCGCATCTTAAAGCCTCGTCTCAGCCCGGGGCGAGAGTAAACGCACCGTTAGGGATTTCAGCAGATAGTTCTAGGCGGACCTTCAGGGGGTCGAGGGCGGCTGGCCTGGGCGTACGCCCTTGGCTGCCTTCGCTTTTTTATCAGCCAGGTCGTCGCGGGTCGAGTGGGAGCATGTCGGTAAGCGTGCCAGTGGAGGCGGAACGGCCCGCCCCTGCGGCTGCGTGCGCCAAACGGCGCGCCTTCCGCAGCGTGCAAGAGGCGCGCGAGAAGCTCACCTACAAATCGGGCGGCAAGCCCGAATTCGAATACGAACTGCTCTTGATGTTCGTGCGGAACGAGCTGTCTTCCGCCATCACCACGCCGCTGCTCGCCATCATCGTCGCCATCGGCGCCATGTTCTGGGCGCCCCCGCGCGACCTCCTGATCTGGCTCGGCATCGTCTTCGTCGCCAAAGGCATCGTGATCGCGCTCTGCCGCCAATTCGCCCGCGCGCCGCGCCACGACGTGCAGACGCCGATATGGCGCGCCAAGATCACCGCGGCCGAGTTCCTGTACGGCGTGTGCTGGGCCAGCGTCGCCTTCATCAGCCCGGAAACGCAGAACGAGGCGGCCAACACTTTCATCTTCGCCTCCCTGCTCGTCGTCATCTCGATGCGCATGCTGTTCGCCTCGACAGTCTTGCCGATCGTCTATGCGGGCACCTTGCCGATGACCGTTGCCATCGTGATCCGCTTTACCCTGCTCGACAATCCGTTCTACTGGGCGATGGCGGCGATGGCGGTCGGCGTGCATATCTATTTCATCTGGCTGACCAACGGCCTCAACTCGACCGTGATCGCGATGCTCGAGTTCCGCGCCGAAAAGGACGCCCTGATCGCCGAGCTCGAACAGTCGAAGGCGATCTCCGACGAAGCGCGCCTTCGCGCCGAGGAGGCGAACCACGCCAAGTCGCGCTTCCTCGCGACCATGAGCCACGAGCTGCGCACCCCGCTCAACGCCATTCTCGGCTTCTCCGAGATCATGCGCTCGGAAATCCTGGGTCCGCACGCCAACCCCACCTACAAGGAATACGCCAAAGACATTCACCAAAGCGGGCAGCATCTGCTCAATCTGATCAGCGAGATCCTCGACATCAGCCGCATCGAGGCCGGCCGCTACGAGCTGCGCGAGGCGCCGCTCGATCTCGCCGAGGTCGCCGAGGACTGCCACCGGTTGATGCGGCTCCGAGCCGAGAACAAGCGGCTGAAGATCGTCGAAGTCTTCGAGGAGAACCTGCCGCAGCTCTGGGCCGACGAACGCGCCATCCGTCAGATCTGCCTCAACCTGCTGTCCAACGCCATCAAGTTCACGCCGGCCGGCGGCACTATCACCCTCAAAGTCGCCCGCACCCCGACCGGCGGCCAGTCGCTCAGCGTGAAGGATACCGGCCCCGGCATCCCCGAGAATGAGATTCCGCGGGTACTGAAGAGCTTCGGCCAGGGCTCGCTCGCGCATCAGACCGCCGAAGGCGGCACCGGGCTCGGACTGCCCATCACCAAGGGCCTCACCGAGCTGCATGACGGGACCTTCGAGCTGAAGAGCAAGCTTCGCTACGGCACCGAGGTGATCATCACCTTCCCGCGCAAGCGCGTAATGGAAGCGCTGCCGCGCGTGCCCGAGCCCGCCGAGCTGAAGGCCGAACGCCCGCCGCGAGCCGCCGCCTGGCGCGCCAAGGGCCGGCGTTAGGCCACGCCCGTTTGCCACTGTCTTGCCCCAGCGAATGTGCTAGGCCGACTCCAGGAGTCGCGATGCGACGAAAACAACCAATATTCGGAGACCTCGATGAGCTTCAACAGAAAGGCGCAATTCAATCGCAAGGGGGCAAGTAAGCGGGTATTGACGGGCGAGACACGCGAAGAGGAAGCGACTCGCCTGGAACGCGAGATCGCCGCTCATCCCGTGACCAAATGCGAGCCTGGCGATCGCGGCCCTTCGCTGTCGCGGCCCGGTTGGAACAATAAGCCGTTCATTCCTCTTGCGGAGCGGATCGTCGCCGAAGACATCGCCAAGAAAATGCTCCGCAAAGGCAAGCCGAAGACTTGATCTGGCGCCCGAGCCTGGCGCGGAGCCGGGACCGGCATGGCCGCATTACCCCGTTCGCTTTCCGCCCTAGTCCGAGGCTGAGACCCCGGGGGCGGCCTTTTCGCCGCCGGATTCGGTGATAGACTGTGTCCAGGCGCGGGGGGTTTCGCGCCGGCAACGAGGGAACTTGCGAGCGATGAAACGGCTCGGGCTTGCCGTCCTGGTAGTTGCCGCTGGCATGTTCTGCGCGGGCGGGGCCGCGCTCGCCGCCGTGCACATCCATATCGACAAGCCGACCCAGGTGATGACCGTCACGGTCGACGGCCAGGTCGCCTATCGCTGGCGCGTTTCCACCGGCGCCAGCAAATATTCGACCCCGGCCGGCTCGTATACGCCGTTCCGCCTGGTAAAAATGCATTACTCGCGCGAGTGGGACAATGCGGGCATGCCGCATTCCATCTTCTTCACCACCCGCGGCCACGCGATCCATGGCTCCGACCATCCCAATATCGGCAGGCCCGCGTCGCATGGCTGCGTGCGTCTATCGCTCGGCAACGCCGCGACCCTGTTCCAGCTCGTCTCGGCGCGCGGTATGGGCAACACCAAGGTCGTGGTCGCCGGATCCGATCCGCCCGGCTACCATGCCGCCACGCAGATCCCGCAGCGCCGCCAGCCCGCCACGCGATCCAGCCCGGTTAATCCGGCCGCGCCCTTCCAGTGGCTGTTCGGCGGCCGCTAGGACCTAGGGCGGAGAGCAGCACGCCGCTGCCGGCTTACCCGGCTTAGACGGCAACATTGCTCGGGCCCGGCGCAGTTCCTACATTGTTGGTAGGCTCGTCGGCCGGTGGAAAGCTTGGAGACTCCCTGCATCAATATCTGCATGCTCGACGAGCAAACCGGGCTCTGCCTCGGCTGCGGACGTAGTCTGCGCGAGATCGGCGGCTGGGCCCGGATGAGCGACGCCGAGCGGCGCGCCATCATGGCGGAGCTGCCGGGGCGCAAGGCCCGGATGGAGGAAGCGAAAGGCTAGGCGTGTGACCACCTGGGTAGCCCTGTTCATCCTGGCACTAGCCGCCATGCTCCTGATCTCCAACGATTCGGGCATGATCGCCGGTGTCGACGCCACCACCTTCGGCTATGTCGCGCTGCTACTGGCGCTGTTGGTCTTCATCGGCGGCGGCATGCTGGGCAGCTATCGTGGGCGCGTCGGCAACATGGCGCGCGACGCCGTGGTGTGGCTGGCGCTCGGGCTGGGGCTGGTAACGCTCTACGCCTATAAGGACGATCTGATGCCGATCGCCGCGCGGGTGGTGGGCGAGCTTCTGCCGGGCAGCGCCATGACCGTCGAGCAGAGCTCGGGCGGACTCACCGAGGTCCGCATCCGCAAGCGCCTCGACGGCCATTTCACCGCCAATACGGAGATCAACGACGCGAAAATCTCGATGATCGTCGACACCGGCGCCTCGACCATCGTGCTGCGCCCCGAGGACGCCAAGAAAGCCGGCATCGATGTCGAGAAACTCAACTATCGCGTGCCGGTGCTGACCGCCAATGGCCGCACCACGGCCGCGCGGGTCCGGCTCGAAGAGGTGTCGATCGGCCCGCTCGACCGGAAAGGCGTCGACGCGCTGGTCGCCCGGCCGGGAGCTTTGACCCAGAGCCTGCTTGGTATGAGTTTTTTAAGTCGCCTGCGCTCCTATGAATTTTCCGGCGATTTCCTCACCTTGCGCGGCTAAATGCGCGAAAAACGCAAATCGCCGCAATCGGCGGAGCGCGGCAAATCATGGGTTCGGCGGCGAAAAATCTGCTGCGCGAGGCGCTGCTCTGGGGCGCGGTCGCGCTTGGGGGCTTTGCGCTGATTTATTTTTTCGACGATCTCAAGGCGGCGCTCGCCCCCGGCGGCGCCGATGGACCGGCGAGCGCCGGGCGCGGTGAGCCTGTCCGGGCCGTGAGAAGCGGCTTTGCCGGCGAGGTTCGGCTCAAAGCCGACGCGCAGGGTCATTTCATATTCTCCGCCGCGGTCAACGACCGCCCTGCCCGCTTCATGGCCGATACCGGTGCGACCCTCGTGGTGCTCACCTATGAAGATGCGGCGCGGCTAGGCTTGTCGCCGCACAGCCTCGACTTCTCGGGCCTGGCCCAGACCGCCAATGGCGTTACCCGCGTGGCGCCGGTGACTCTCCACCGGGTCCGCGTCGAGGACATCACACTCCGCGGCATTGCCGCCGTGGTCGCCGAAAAAGGCGCGCTGGCGACCAATCTGCTCGGCATGAGCTTTCTCGGCCGGCTGAGAAGCTTCCAAATCCGCGGCGGAGAGCTGATTCTGAGCCAATAGCCGGCTTGAGGGAACCGCTTACTGCTGCCCGCGGTTGGAACGCAGCCCGAAATCGCTTATGAGGCAGCATGCTTCCCAAACCCCGCCAGGACCTCGTCCCCAACACCGCCGAATTCGAACGGCTTCCCTTCGTCAAACCCACCGGCTTCCGCGAATATGACGCGCGCTGGCGCTATCCCGAGGAGATCAACCTGCTCGGGCTCCAGGCGGTCGGTCTTGGCTTGGCCAATTTGATGCGCGCGCGCGGTATCCCAGTGCGCATCGTGGTCGGTCACGACTACCGGTCCTATTCCGCCGCGGTGAAGGCCGCGCTCACCACCGGCCTTCTGTCCGGCGGCGCCGAGGTGCACGATATCGGCCTCGCGCTCTCGCCGACGGCCTATTTCGCCCAGTTCGCGCTCGAGGTGGAGGGCGTGGCGATGGTCACCGCCAGCCACAACGACAATGGCTGGACCGGCATCAAGATGGGCTTCGAACGGCCGCTGACCTTCGCACCTGAAGACATGACGGCGCTGAAGGAGATCGTGCTCAACGCAGACTTCGCCCAGCCCCGCGACGGCGGCCGCTACATCTACGTGCCCGATCTCCCCGAGCGCTACATGGCGGACCTGCTGAAGCGCCCGAAATTCCTGCGCCCGATCAAGGCGGTCGTGTCTTGCGGCAACGGCACCGCCGGCGCCTTCGCCCCGCGCGTTTTGAGCGAGCTGGGCGTCGAGGTCATCCCGCTGAATTGCGAGCTCGACTACAACTTCCCGGCGCACAATCCCAATCCCGAAGATCTCGCCATGCTGAATGCGACCCGCGACGCGGTGCTCGCCCATGGCGCCGATGTCGGTCTCGCGTTCGACGGTGACGGCGACCGTTGCGGCGTGGTCGACAATGAGGGCGAGGCGATCTTCGCCGACAAGGTTGGCGTCATGCTCGCCCGCGACATCGCCGCGCGCAATCCCGGCGCGCTGTTCATCGCCGACGTGAAATCGACCGGCCTGTTCCTCACCGACCCGGTGCTTAAGCAACACGGCGCCAAGACCAAGTTCTGGAAGACCGGCCATTCCTACATCAAGCGCTACAGTCACGAGACCGGCGCGCTGGTCGGCTTCGAGAAGTCGGGTCACTTCTTCTTCAACCCGCCGCTCGGCCGAGGTTACGACGACGGGCTCGTCGCGGCGCTCGCGGTGCTCGACATGCTCGACCGCAATCCGGGCAAGACGCTCGCGGAACTGAAGGGTGCATTGCCGCGCACTTGGCAATCGCCGACCATGTCGCCGCATTGCGACGACGAAAAGAAATACGGCGTGGTCGACCGTGTCGTCGGCCATTTCCAGAAAGTCGCGGCCAATGGCGGCGAGCTTGCGGGACAGAAGATCCGCGAATTGATCACCGTTAACGGCATCAGGATCGTGCTCGACGATGGCACCTGGGGCCTGGTGCGCGCGTCTTCCAATAAACCGGAGCTGGTCGTCGTGGTGGAGAGCCCGACCTCGGAAGACAACATGCGGGCGATCTTCGCCGAAATCGACGCGGAACTCGCCAAGCATCCCGAGGTCGGCGAATACAATCAGAAGATTTAGGAACCTCGTACCGCCACATAACCGTCAGCTGCCTGTCGCAAATTTGCAAAACGAATCTGCTTGTTTGCCCATGCACCATGACCGAATTCGTTTTCATCAGTTTCGTCTTTGCAGCAGGCTTGGCTGCCGGCGTCACGCTCGACTCTCTTCTGCTGCGCACCTATTTCGCTCCACCCTTCCGCATCTGGCCGACGCCTGAGCCGGGAAGCTGGCAGAGCCTCACTTTCTGGGGATTGTTCCGCGGCGGCATGGTGCTGACCTTCGCCGTCGCGCTGTTGGATTGGAATAGCGCGGGCCTGCTCGCTGCGAGCCGCTATCTCATCGGCCTGCCGCTGTTCCTTGTTGGCTTCGGCATCACCGTCTGCGGTTATTTCAATCTCGGCCTCGGCAACACCTATTGCGGGGCCGACGGCCTGGTCCGCCACGGGCTGTACCGGATCAGCCGCAACCCGCAATATGCCTCGTCCATCGTCGGCCTGATCGGCCTCGCCATCTGCGCCAATTCCTGGCTCACCCTACCGCTCGCCTTTCTGATGAGCACGGCCTACGTGCTGATGGCTTTGACGGAAGAGGCGTGGCTTGAGCGCCACTACGGCGCATCGTACCGGAAATATTGTCAGCGCACCGCCCGCTTTATCGACATACCGGAGCTGATTGCGCTGATCGAGCGGAAGAAGCCCTCGCGCCAGACCGGCTAGCTCTACTCGGCGGCGACGGCGCGGCGCTCATCCTCGCCGGCGACGATGCGACGCGCGGCCGCAAGCACTCCAAGCCCCGCGCCATCGAGGTGAGCATTCTCGGCGAGATGCCGGCGGAAGGCGCGCGCCCGAGGCTGGCCGTGGAACAGGCCGAGAATGTGGCGGGTCATCTGATTGAGCCGCGCACCGCCAACGAGTTGTTGCTCGACATAGGGCGCGAAGCGATCGAGCACCTCGAGCCGCGAAGGCGGCGTCTCGTCCGCGTCGAACAAGACGCGGTCGACCTCCGCCAGGAGATAAGGGTCGGCATAAGCGGCACGGCCGAGCATCACGCCATCGACACGCGGCAATTGCGCCTCGGCGCTGGCGAAGGACTCGATACCGCCATTGAGGACGATTTCCAGATCCGGCCGGCACGCTTTCAGCCGGAACACCCTGTCATAGTCGAGCGGCGGCACGTCGCGGTTCTCCTTCGGGCTCAGCCCGTCGAGCCACGCCTTGCGGGCATGCACGATGAACGTCTTGCACCCACTCTCCGCCACGCAATCGACGAACCGATCGAGGCTCTCTTCGGTGTCCTGGTCGTCGATGCCGATGCGGCACTTCACCGTGACGGGCATCCGCACCGCAGCACCCATTGCCGCCACGCATTCCGCGACCAGATCCGGTTCGGCCATCAGACAGGCGCCGAACCGGCCAGACTGCACCCGGTCCGACGGACAGCCGATATTCAGGTTGATTTCGTCATAGCCGTAATCGGCGCCGATCTTGGCCGCCTTGGCGAGCTTGGCGGGATCGCAGCCGCCGAGTTGAAGTCCGACCGGATGTTCCTCGGGCGAAAAGCCGAGCACGCGCTCGCGATTGCCGTAAAGCACCGCGTCGGCCGTCACCATTTCGGTATAGAGAAACGCGCGCGCCGAGATCAGCCGCAGGAAATAGCGGCAGTGCCGGTCCGTCCACTCCATCATCGGCGCGACGCAGAAGCGATGGGCTGAGTCCGTGGGGGTCATCGGCATGACATGGCGCGGATATGCGCTCAAAACAACCCATAATTGGCCGAAAGCGCCCCTATTCGGGCATGACCGGCAGGCTGCGGATTGCCCGCAAGCCGGGCTGCCCCCGCCAATCGATCTCGGAGGGATCGACCGCAAGTTTGAGCTTCGGCCAGCGGATGAACAGCGCCTTGAGCGCGCAGCGTTCCTCGATCCGCGCGAGTTGGTGGCCAAGGCAGAAGTGAATCCCGGTGCCGAAAGCGATATGCCTGTTCGGATGCCGCACCAGGTCGAGTGTCTCCGGATGCTCGTTGGCGGCCGGATCGTAGTTCGCCGCCATGATCATCGCCATGATGCGGTCACCGCGCTTCAGCCGCGCGCCGAACAGCTCCATATCCTTGCCGACGAAGCGCGGCTTCGTGAACTGCACCGGCGAGACGAAGCGCAGGAATTCCTCCACGGCGAGATTGGAGCGGCTCCAATCCTCCTCCAGCCAGTCACGCAAGCTCGGCGTCTTCAACAGCTCGTAGACCGATCCGCTGATCAGATGGGTGGTCGTCTCGTGGCCGGCGAACAGCAGCAGAAACACCGTCGCCACTGTCTCGTCGCGGCTCAGTCTCTGGCCCTCCTGCTCGACCCGGACCAGTTCGGCGATGAGTCCTTCGCCGCCGCGCGCACGAACGGACTCGATGTGGTCGATCAGATAGCGCCTGATCCCCCGCAGGCCCCAAGCCATGCGCCAGACAAGACCGAACGCGCTGCGCACCGCGGTGACATTGCCGGCCCAGGCCATGAATTGCGGCCGGTCGGTGGCAGGCAGACCGAGCAGTTCGCAGATCACCGACAGTGGCAGCTTCCGCGCATAGCGATCTACGAGATCCGCCGGCGCACCCTCGGCGAACAAGTCCGCCGCGAGTTCCTCGGCGATCGCCATGATGCGCGGCTCCACGTCGAGAATCGCGCGGCGGCGGAACGCCTCGTCGACAATGCTCCGCAGCCGCGTGTGATCCGGTTCGTCGTTCGTCAGCATGTTGTTGGCGAGGGCTTGGAACAAGCCGGGCATCCCCAGCGCATACCGGCGACCCGGCCGTCCTTGCGCAAGGTGAAAGTCTCGCTGTCTTTGAGCACGCGGCCCGCGGCCTCCTGCGTGGTGGTGATCCAGACCTTGCCGATGATCGGGAAGCGGATTTTGACGATCGGTCCGCCCATGCGTAGCCGGGCCAAGCCCGCGGCGGGATCGCGCAGAAACTCCTGGCTGGTAAAGTCGACTGCCGCTTTCATGTGCCCGCGCGGCCTAATCGAATTGCTCGTCCGTTTGCGGCGGCGCCGGCGGGTGCGGCTTTGAGATCATATAGGCTGCCACGTCCCAGGCTTGCTGCACGGTGAGCAGTGGCGCGAGATAGGTGACGCCGAACGGCATGTTGTCGTGGATATAGGAGGCAGCGTAGGCGGTCTTGGCCATCCCTGCGCCCGCATTGAAGCTCGCCTCCCCCCAGAGCGGCGGGATCGCATAGCCGATCCCGTCCTTGGCTCGCTCGCCCTGCCCGTCCGGCTTATGGCAGGTCACGCAAAACTCGCCGTAAACCGCCTCACCACGCCGCGCATCCGGCGGTTCTTCGGGTTGCGCGATGGGCCGCAAACCCATGCCGGCGATACGCACGCCTTCGGGCGTCCCTTTGCCGACGAATTGGAAATAGGCGATCAAGGCCTCCATCTCGCGACTCTCATGCGGCAGGTCTCTGCCGTTGAGGCTACGGCGCATGCAGCCATTGATGCGCTCCGTCAGGGTGATGACCTGGTCGTCGACGAACATCGGAAACGTCGCGAAGGTCGAGACGAAAGGCGCGGCAAAGGGCTGGAGCCCGGCATTCAGATGGCAATTCTGGCAGGAGAGGTTGTTTCCGGCATAGCGCATGGCGGGGTCTGTCGCGTTCGCGCCGATATGCCGCGGCGTAGCGACGATCAATTCCTTCCCATAGCGGATGAGCTCATTTTCGGCGCCCGGCCCGAGCTTTGCGACATCCGGAACGGCCGCGTACCAATTCGTCGACGTTCCCCACAGCATATAGCCGACCGCGAGGCCGAAGGCGACCGCGAGCACCAGCCCGATCTCTGTCAACAAGGCGCGCATGATTGGCCCCCCACGCGGATCGCATTCACTCTATGCTAGGTCCGGTGAATCAAGCATCAGAAATCCTTATATGAGCCTCGGAACACTGGGATTTGCCAGCATGAATGAAAGACGCGCCGAGGCCCATCCCGCCATCGATCCCGTGTGCGGGATGACGGTCGACCCTAATGCCGGCGGTCCATCCGCCGCGCATCGCGGCCACCTCTATCATTTCTGCTCGGAAGGCTGCCGAACCAAATTCGCCGCTGATCCCACGCGCTATCTCGACAAGAAGGGTGAGCCCGAGCCGCTGCCGCAAGGCACGCTCTACACCTGCCCTATGCATCCCGAGATCGTGCAGGAGGGACCCGGTCATTGCCCGATCTGCGGCATGGGGCTCGAACCGATGGGCGTGCCGACCGAGCACGATCATGGCGGCAATCTCGAGCTGATCGACTTTACCCGTAGATTGTGGGTCGCCGTGCCGCTGTCGCTGGCGCTGGTCGGGCTCGACATGGGCGCGCATGTCTTCGGGATCGATCCGCTCCCCTTCGTGCCGCCGCACGCCCAGCAATGGCTGACGCTCGCACTCGCGACACCGGCCGTCCTGTGGTGCGGCTGGCCGTTCTTCGTGCGCGGCTTCCAGTCGGTCCGCACCGGCTGGCTCAATATGTTCACCCTGATCGCGCTCGGCACCGGCGCGGCCTATCTCTACAGCCTGGTGGCGGTGCTCGCGCCCGGTCTCTTTCCCGCGAGCCTGCGCGACGCGCATGGGCTGATCCCGACTTATTTCGAGGCGGCGGCGGTGATCGTCGCGCTGGTGCTGCTCGGCCAGGTTCTGGAACTCCGCGCCCGCGAGAAGACCGGCGGCGCCATCCGCGCGCTGCTCGACCTTGCGCCCAAGACCGCGCTGCGAGTTCTCGCCGGCGGCGAGACCGAGACAGTGCCGCTCGCCGAGGTCAAGGTCGGCGACGTCTTGCGGGTCAGGCCCGGCGATAAGATCCCCATTGACGGCACGGTGATCGAAGGGCGCAGCGCCGTCGATGAGTCGATGCTGACCGGCGAGCCGATCCCCGTCGAGAAAGTGAAAGGCGACCACGTCACCGGCGGCACGTTGAACGGCACCGGCAGCTTCGATATGCGGGTCGATCGCACCGGCGCCGAGACCACGCTGGCGCAAGTGGTGGAGATGGTGGCCTCGGCCCAGCGCAGCCGTGCGCCGATCCAGCGCCTCGCCGACCAGGTCTCCGGCTATTTCGTGCCGGCCGTGATCGTGGTAGCGGTCGCCGCCTTCATTGCCTGGTATTTGGTAGGCCCCGCGCCGCAGCTCGCGCATGCGCTGGTCGCGGCGGTGACCGTGCTGATCATCGCCTGCCCCTGCGCACTCGGGCTGGCCACGCCGATCTCCATCATGGTGGCGACCGGGCGCGGCGCGCAGGCCGGCGTCTTAGTGCGCAACGCGGCGGCGCTGGAGCGGCTCGCCGCCATCAACACTCTGATCGCCGACAAGACCGGAACCCTGACCGAAGGCAAGCCCGCGTTGACTGCTGTGGAGGCTGCTGACGGCTTCGATCGCGACGAGGTGCTGCGCCTTGCCGCCTCGCTCGAAGCAGGCAGTGAGCATCCCCTCGCCGCCGCGATTCTGCATGGGGCGGAAGCCAAGACTCTCAAACCCGCCAAGGTCGATGGTTTCGAGGCGGTGACCGGTCAGGGCGTGAAAGGAAAGATCGACGGCCGCACAGCCATACTCGGCAACGCCCGCCTCATGCAAAGCTTCGGCATCGATGCCGCGCCGCTCGCCAAGGCCGCCGAGGCGAGACGCAGAGCAGGCGAGACGGTCATGTTTCTCGGCGTTGACGGCAAGCTCGCCGGACTGGTCGCGGTCGCCGACCCGATCAAACCGTCCGCCGCCGAGGCCATCGCCAGGCTGCATGCGCTCGGCCTCACCGTGATCATGGCCACCGGCGACAACGAGATCACCGCCCAGGCCGTCGCCGCCAGCCTCGGGATCGATGCGGTGCATGCGGGACTCCGCCCGGAGGACAAGCTTAAGCTGATCGCCGACCTCCAGCATCAGGGCCGGGTCGTAGCCATGGCCGGCGATGGCATCAACGATGCGCCCGCTCTGGCCAAGGCCGATGTCGGGATCGCCATGGGCACCGGCGCCGACGTGGCGATGGAGAGCGCCGGCCTCACCTTGCTGAAGGGCAATCTTCGCGGCGTGGTGCGCGGGGTAAAGCTCGCCCGCGCCACCATGCGCAACATCAAGCAGAATCTATTCTTCGCATTCGTCTATAACGCGCTCGGCGTGCCGGTCGCCGCCGGCGTGCTGTACCCCTTCTTCGGCATTCTTCTGTCGCCGATCATCGCCGCCGCGGCCATGAGCCTCTCCTCGGTCTCGGTGGTCGGTAACGCGCTCCGTCTGCGCCACGCCGATCTTAACTGACTCGTAAGCAGCCCCGCCTAGCCGCCTAGGGAAGGATGCCGATCTTGCCCCCCGCCTCCGGGCCCGCAGTCGGAGCGGGCCCACGCGGCAAGCGGGGCAGATAGGTCGAACGCGCCGCCAGTCGCCGCCAAGTGGCAAGCGTGTTGAGCGGCGAGCGCTCGAGCAGCGCGAGTCCGGCCGCGGCGAGGAAGGGCAGGCTCTGCACCAGAAGCACCACGCTGAATATCGAGATCTCGCGCACCTGGTGCACATTGGTGAGATGCAGAGTGAGCGCGCCGAGCAGCAGCATTCCGCCGAGCACGCCTTCCCACAGCGCCGGGAACGTCTCGCTCCAGCGCGCGGCCCCGCCCTTGGTCGTGCGCACGAACGGCAGACCGTCGCGCACGGCGCCCTCGGCGACCGCGCGGCTGACGGTGAGTTGCAGCGACATCGCCGACAGCGCCGCGCCGATCGAGGCGAAGAACGGCGCCCGCACCCGCGCCCGGTAGAGCACCATGAAATGCAGCCAGGTCACCATGAAGGTCGCCAGCACCGGCAGAGTCAGCACTGCTTCCGGCACGGCGATGCCGAGAAACGCCACCAGCGGCATCCAGATCAGATTGAGAATGGCGAGCAGCACGCCCAGCGCCTCGGCCCCGAGCCAGGTCAGCCAGCCGAACAGATAGTGGCTGCGCTGCGGCGCCGTGAGCCGGCTCCCGCCCGGCAGAAAGGCGCGCCAATGCTTCTTGATGAGCTGCGTGCCGCCATAGGCCCAGCGGTGCCTCTGCTTCTTGTAGGCGGCGAAATCGGACGGCAGCAGGCCCCAACCATAGCGGTTCTGCGTGTAATGCGCGCGCCATCCCTGCGCCAGCAGCGACAGCCCGAGATCGCTGTCTTCAACGATCGTATCGCTCGACCAGCCGCCGGCGCTATTCAGCGCCTCGCGGCGGATCATGCACATCGTGCCATGCACGATGATGGCGTTTGACTCGTTCCGCTCGACCATGCCGATGTCGAAGAAGCCGGCATACTCGCCGTTCATCGCCAGCTCGGTGACGCGGCGCGAGGCGTCGCGGTGATCCTGCGGTGCTTGCACCAGGCCGACCTCGGGATCGGCGAAGGCCGGCACCAAATCCTTCAGCCAGTCGGGATGCACGATATAGTCGGCATCGATCACGCCGATGATCTCGGCTTCCGGCGCGGTGTACTCCAACGCCAGCCGGAGCGCCCCGGCCTTGAAGCCCGGCAGCTTGTCGGCGCGCACGAATTTGAAGCGGTCGCCGAGCAGCCGACAATGATCCTCGATCGGACCCCATTGCGCCGGGTCGGGCGTATTGTTGATGACCACCACGCATTCGAGATTGGGCCAGTCGAGCCGGGCGACGCTGTCGAGCGTCTGGCGCAGCATTTCCGGCGGCTCGCGATAGGCGGGGATATGGATCGAAACCATCGACGCGCGCTCTGGCAGCGCCGCGCCGCCCGGCAACAATCGCCGCGGCTTCGGTCCGAACACAACGGCGGCAAGCTCCTCGATCCGGCGCTTCATGATCATGATCAGCGGCACCAGCAGGGCGGCGCCGACCAGCATCGCTACCTGCGAGCCGAGCACGAAATAGTGGGTCGCCCAGTAATCGATCACATTGGCCGACCAGGCGCCGATACCCTGAGCGGAGAGCGCGAGCAGCCCTGCTTGCGCCGCTGTCACACCGCGAATGGCGAAGATCGGGATCGACAGCAGCAGGCCGATGCCGAGCGCCGCCAGCAGCTTCAGCAGGAAATTCGGCGTCTCGACGGTGCCGGCGAACGCGAATTTGGGCGCACGGTCGGCATTGAAGATGCCCCAATAGGGACCGACGCTGCCTTCATTGGTCTTCCACGGCTGGTCGAAAGCCTCGACGATCGAATAGTCGATCCCCATCGCGTCGGCGCGGGCCACGAAGTCGCGCACCACCTCGGCTTGCGTGGTCGGGCTCGGCACCGCGTCGTGGCGATTGAGGCCCGCGCTCGGCCAGCCGAACTCGGCGATGACGATCTGCTTGCCGGGATAGGCTTGGCGCAGCCGCTCATAGACCTTGACCGCATGGTCGACCGCCGCCGAGCCCGGCATGCCCTCCCAATAGGGCAGGATGTGCACCGCGAGAAAGTCGACCGCAGAAACGAGCTCGGGATGATCGATCCAGACGTCCCACACTTCGGCGGTTGAGACCGGCACGCGCGCACTGCGTCGCACCTGCTGGATCTTGGCGATTAGATCCTGGATGTCCTCGTCGAGATCGGATTTGATCAACCGGTTACGATAGATCGTTTCGTTGCCGACGATCACGCCGTCGACATTGCGATGCTGATTGGCGAGTTCTATGGCGCGCTCGATCTCCCGCTCGTTATGCTCTTCGCTGTCGTCGATCCAGGCGCCGAGCGTGACGCGCAAGCCATATTCGGCCGCAAGCCCAGGGACGAGCTCCAGCCCGCTATTTACGCTGTAGGTCCTCACAGTGCGGGTGTAGGGCGCGATCGCCTCGAGATCCGACCGGATTTGCGCCTCGGTCGTGCTGTGGATTTCCGCGTCCTGCTTGGGATTGATGGGAGAGAAAGACACCGAAGAAAGCACGGGGCTCGCGTTCGGCGGCGAGATCCGCTCGTGCAAGAAGAACCATATTGCTGCATGCACCGCAGTCGCAAGAACGACCACAACGGCGACGAGGACGTTGCGCATTGTTTTGAAGTCTCGACTTAGAGTTGGCCTGCCCTGTCCCCCTCGGCCGCCAGGCCGCGAAGAAATTCCGCAGTCCCTCCCCTAACTATTTTTGTTGGGAATAGTTCCGATTATTCAGTTCTGGATGGTTTTCGGCTTTGTCGCCCCGACCGTTGCTTGGCTCGAGGCGGTGGTCTCTTCCTCCGGTGTGATCCAGCAGCCATGGACGCGCGATGCGAGCCGGTCGGCCGCCTTCGGATCGATTGGTCCCTGTTCAATCACGCAGCGAAACACCAGCTTCAGATGCTCCGAAGAGCAGTTGAAGCGGTCGTAGAGATCGATGTAACGGCGCGCGGTGTCGATGTCGTCGCGCCAAAGCAGGCTGGCGATGCGCCGGCCGGTCCAAACGCATTCGGCCGCGCCGGCGGAATGCGAAAGCTTGGCGGCAGCCTCCTTGAATTCGGCGATCGCCCGCGCGGCGGCCTCCTGCTCGGCCTTCTCCTCGTCGTCAGGTGTCCGCTCGCCCTCGGCCTTGCTTTCTTGCTTCTGCTCGCCTTGCGCTTGTTGAGACGTCTGATCTCTCTCTGCCTGCTGAGCCAGGGCCACGGCGGGCAACAGAAGAACGGCGCCCGCCGCGAGAGCGGCGGCCGGAGTGACAATGCAGCGCAACATGGAGAAGTCCCCGAACCAAGTCCTGGTCATTTTGGGCCGTTAGACCATAAGATTTTGGCGGCCGAACGGCAGATCGAGTCATTATCATTTCGCAAGCGCACAAACCAGAGCGATCGGTTCAAGCACACCAGGGAAGCTGCTATTCGTCGCATCCCCCCTTTAGCAGTAGTGCCATGCTTCGTTCCCTTGCCGTCTTCGCGTTGATTGCCGGCGTCATCGCCGCAGTCTGGTACGGCCTCGGCAGACAGGTCCCGATGCCGCCCTCGCCGCTAAGCTCCGGCGCGAAGCTAACGTGCATGTCCTATGCACCGTTCCATGCCGGCCAAGCGCCTTACGACACCGATCTTCGCATCCCCGACGCCCAAATCGAGGCGGGTTTGCGCCGTCTTTCTGCCCTGACCTCTTGTGTCCGCACCTATTCGGCGCGAGGCCCCCACGCGC
>JAWOJH010000121.1:0-8261 GCA_046481725.1 Methyloceanibacter sp.
CCACCCTGTCACTTGAGGCCACTACACCTGAGATTTTCAGCATCGCCGGCGAAAGCGGCAGCGGCAAAACCACGCTCGCCCGCATGATCCTGGGGATGGAGGAGCCGATTGCCCATCATCTACGAGGTCGACCGCATTCGCGACGGCGGCAGCTTCTCGACCCGCCGCGTGGTGGCGATCCAGCATGGGCAGGCGATTTTCTCGATGGCCGCGTCCTTTCACAAGGACGAGCCCGGCCTGCACCATCAAATGAAAATGCCCGAGGTGCCGCCGCCCGAGGCGTTGCCGAGCGAGGCGGAGCTGAAGGAGCAGCTGATCGATCGCCTGCCGGAGCCGGTCAAGGCCTATTGGCAGCGCGAGCGGCCGATCGAGATCCGGCCGGTCGATCTCTCTCGCTATCTCTCGGCGGAGAAGCGGGCGCCGTCGCAGCAGGTGTGGATCAAGGCAACTGGGCAGCTCGGTGACGATCTCGCCCTGCACCAATGCGTGCTGGCCTACGCCTCGGACTTCACCTTGCTCGACACTGCGCTGATCGCCCATGGCCGCTTCGTGTTCGACCCGCGGCTGATGCTGGCGAGCCTCGATCACGCCATCTGGTTTCACCGCAGCTTCCGGGCCGACGATTGGCTGCTCTACGTCCAGGACAGCCCAAGCTCCGGGGCGGGGAGGGCGTTTTGCCGCGGCACGCTGTTCACGCGCGAGGGCGAATTAGTCGCCTCGACCGCCCAGGAGGGGCTCGTGCGCGAGCGGATTGCCCGAGGTGGCGCCTAATTCCTAGGCAACAGGTCTGTTTTGCCTAATTTTTGATCTGATGTGACCCCTGCCCAGTGCCCGCGCCGCACCCCATCGCCTGAAAAAGAGTCACTAAACCCAAGCACTTGCCGCCCCGCAGCGGAGTTGGCACGCGGCTTGACTCTGCTTTCGGGTTCGCACGGCTGGAACGGACCAACCAACAACCCGGCAGCCGTAAACATGGAGGGGTTAGAGACATGAAGCTGGTGATGGCAATCATCAAGCCATTCAAGCTCGATGAGGTGCGCCAAGCCCTCACCGAGCTCGGCTTGCAAGGCATGACCGTGACCGAAGTCAAAGGTTACGGACGGCAGAAGGGCCACACGGAGATCTATCGCGGCGCCGAATACGCCGTGAACTTCCTGCCGAAGATAAAGATCGAAGTGGTGGTGCCTGCCAAGCTGGTCGACAAAGCCGTGGACGCCATCGTGGCCGCGGCGAAGACCGGACAGATCGGCGACGGCAAGATCTTCGTCGTTCCCGTCGAGCAGACGGTGCGCATCCGCACCGGCGAAACCAACGATTCAGCGCTCTAGAGGGGAGAGATAGAAGATGGTGACCCTTGCAAAATATCTTTGCGGCGCGTTTCTCGCGCTCGCTGGACTGACGCTCTTTCTTATCGACCCGGCACTCGCTCAAGAGGCCGCCGAACCGGTGGCCGAGGCAGCCGAGGAGGCCGCCACGCTCGATACCGGCGATACCGCCTGGATGCTGACCTCCACGGCAATCGTCTTGCTGATGACCATTCCCGGTCTGGCGCTGTTCTATGGCGGCATGGTGCGCAAGAAGAACGTGCTCACCGTCGTCATGCAGGCCTTCGCGATCACCTGCTTGATCACCATCATCTGGTTCGTGGCCGGCTATTCGCTCGCCTTTACCGATGGCGGCGGGCTCAATGCCTATGTTGGCGGCCTGTCGAAAGCGCTGCTCAACGGCGTGGACAAGGAAGCCCTTTCGGGAACCATACCGGAGAGCGTGTTCTTCACCTTCCAGGCGACATTCGCCATCATCACGCCGGTGCTGATCATCGGCGCCTTTGTGGACCGCATGAAGTTCTCGGCGGTTCTGTTGTTCACGGCGCTGTGGTCGCTCGTGGTTTACTCGCCGATCACCCACTGGGTGTGGGGCGGGGGCTTCCTGGCGGATGCCGGAGTGCTCGACTTCGCCGGCGGCACGGTGGTGCATATCAACGCGGGCATCGCGGGCCTGGTGTGCGCCATTTTCCTCGGCAAGCGCTACGGCTACGGCACCGAGAACATGGCGCCGCATAATCTCGTCTATAGCGTGATCGGCGCCTCCTTGCTCTGGGTCGGCTGGTTCGGCTTCAACGCCGGTTCCGCGGTTGGGGCCAACACTTCGGCCGGTATGGCCATGGCGGTGACGCAGATCGCCACGGCTGCCGCGGCTCTTGCCTGGATGTTGATCGAGTGGCTGGTGCACAAGAAGCCCAGCGTGCTTGGCATCATCTCCGGCGCCGTCGCGGGCCTGGTCGCCATCACCCCGGCCGCTGGATTTGTCGGTCCGGTGGGCGCGCTCTGGATCGGCATCGCCGCCGGCATCGGCTGCTTCTTCATGTCCACCACGGTCAAGCGGGCCTTGGGATATGACGATTCGCTCGATGTGTTCGGCATCCATGCGATCGGCGGCATCATCGGCGCCATCCTGACCGGCGTGTTTGCCGTGGAAGCGATCGGCGGCACTGCCGGCCTGCTCGAGGGCAACGCCGGCCAGGTGCTGACGCAGATCTGGGGCATCACCGCAACCATCGCGTGGTGCGCCGTGGCCACCTTCGTCATCTTGATCATCGTCAACATTCTGGTCGGGGTGAGGGTCAGTCAGGCGGTCGAGGTGGAGGGCCTCGACATCAACCTGCACGGCGAGGTGGTCCAGTAGCCACTGTCGGCCCAGAGAGGGACAACAATGTCTAGACTTTTGAGCTAAGTCTCCTCCTCCCTTGACTGCTGCTCAAACTGAAGCCCCGGCCTTTCGCCGGGGCTTTTTCCTTGCGCGGCCCATGCCGCCCATTGCCGCGCGCGCATGCCTCGCGTAACACGGCGCGCATGCCGCCTGGCGATCCGACGGAACTCGACGAAATGGTGCGCTCGCCCTTCGCGCGGCTGGCGCAACTCCTCAAAGGACTGGCGCCGGCGGCAGCGCCCATCGACCTCTCGCTCGGCGAACCCAAAGCGCTGGTGCCCACATTCGTCGGGCCGGTCCTGGAACAGCATCTGCGCGCATTCGGGCGCTACCCGCCGATCAAGGGCATTGCCGCGTTACGTGAAGCCATCGCGGGCTGGCTGGGGCGCCGCTATCCGGTCCTCGACGGCAAGATCGACGCCGAGACCCACGTCCTGCCGTTGAACGGCTCGCGCGAGGGGTTGTTCTCGGCGATCTTCCCGGCGCTGGCCCGCAAGCCCGGAGTCGAGCAGCCGGCCGTGCTGATCCCCAATCCGTTCTATCAGGTCTACGGCGCCGCAGCCGCCGCGGCAGGCACCACGCCGGTGTTCCTCTCCAGCGGTGCCGGCGGCGCCTTCCTGCCGGAACTCGACGCGATCGACACCGGCGCGCTCGCGCGGACGGTAGCCTTCTATCTCTGCACGCCCTCAAATCCGCAAGGCGCGATCGCCGATCCTGCTTATCTCGCGGCAGCGATCGCGCTCGCGCGGCGCTTCGATTTTCTGCTGTTCGTCGACGAATGCTATTCGGAGATTTATCGCGACGCGCCGCCGCCGGGCGCGCTGGCGACGGCGCTCGCCGAGACGGGGAGCCTGGCCAATGTCGTTGCGTTCAACTCCCTGTCGAAACGCTCCGGCCTGCCCGGTTTGCGGTCTGGATTCGTTGCGGGCGATCCGGAATTCGTCGCCGCGTTCGCCCGGTTCCGCAATGTGGCCTGCCCGCAAGTGCCGCTGCCGATCCAGCACGTCTCGGTACAGGCCTGGCAGGATGAGGCACATGTCGAGGAGGGGAGGGCCTATTACAACCGGAACTTCGCGGTCGCGGATGCGGTTCTCACCGGCCGTTACGGGTACCGGCAGCCACGGGGAGGGTTCTTTCTTTGGCTGAATATGAAGGCTCTTGGGGGCGGGGAGGCGGCGGCGAAAACCCTTTGGAAAGGGTGTGGTGTCAAAGTGCTGCCGGGGGCTTATCTCGCACAGGCCGGTCCCGATGGCGTCAATCCGGGGACGGATTACATCAGGGTCGCGCTCGTGCATGACGCGGATACCACCCGCGAGGCTCTGACGCGGATCGTCGCTACACTGGGTTGAGGGATGGCAAGAGGCAGAGCTAAGCAGCGGCGGCGTCTCTTGCCGGGCGCGGTGGAGTCGGGCCTGCGGCGGATGATGCTCGGCAGCTACGGGCTGCTGATCGTCACCTTGGCCTGCGCCGCCTGGGCTAGCCTCGCCACCTGGTCGGTGCACGATCCAAGCCTCAACAACGCGACCCGCGCGGTGCCGCGCAATCTGCTTGGCGGGTGGGGCGCGGTGGTCGCCGATCTCACGATCCAATCCCTGGGGCTCGCCGCAATCATTTTGTTCCTGCCACTGGCGGCCTGGGGCTGGCACCTGTTCTTCCATACGACGCCGAACCGGCGCCGGCTGCGGCTGTTGGCCTGGCCCGCCTCGGTGATGCTGCTCGCCGCGGCTCTGTCGGCGCTGCCGCAGCCGAAGAGCTGGCCGCTGCCCAATGGACTTGGCGGCATATTCGGCGATTTCTTTATGGCCGGAGCCCACGTCATAGGGCCCTTCCTGCCGCAATCCGCAGTCTCCTTCGTCGCCGGCCTCGCATTTCTGGTGATCGGCACCATGCTGCTGCTGTTCGCCTGCGGCACCAGCATGTCGCGCCTGATCGCGCTTTGGGCACCGCGCAGCGGCGCCGCCGGAGAGTGGGCGAATGCTTCGCTCGGGGCGGCCATGCACGTCGCCATGCATACCGGAGCCAAGGTAAACCGGCTGTTTTGCCGCCGTCCCCGCGACGAGGACGAGACGTTCGAGGACTACGAGGAAGAGGAAGCAGAGGAAGCGGAGGCCTGGGAAAGGGCGCCGCAGGAGCCCGGCCCGGACGGCCGCATCGAGCCCAGTTTCGGGCCGGCCTTGCTCGCCGATGAATTCGACGACGAGCACGACGAGGAGGACGCGATGTCGTCTTCCTATCGCATCACGCGCCTGGATCCGGACAAGCAGAAGAAAAAAAAGCACACAGGTCCGGCGCATGCGCCGCGCAATGAAGAGCCCTACGACCCGCCGTCGGTCAAGCTGCTACAGCCGCAGCCGCGCTCGAGCAAGAGCCGAAGCGGCATCAGCGACGAGGTGCTTCAGGAGAATGCACGCGAGCTGGAAGGGGTGCTCCAGGATTTCGGCGTCAAGGGTGAGATCACCAATGTGCGGCCGGGCCCCGTGGTCACGCTCTACGAGCTTGAGCCCGCGCCCGGCACCAAGTCGTCGCGCGTGATCGGCCTTGCCGACGACATCGCGCGTTCGATGAGCGCGGTGTCGACTCGTGTGGCGGTGGTGCCCGGGCGCAACGCGATCGGCATCGAGCTGCCGAACGACCGGCGCGAGGTGGTGCTGCTGCGCGAATTGCTGGAGACGCCGGATTTCGACGCAAGCGACGCGCGGCTGGCGCTGGCGCTCGGCAAGAATATCGGCGGCGAGCCGATCGTGGTCGATCTGGCCCGCATGCCGCATCTGCTGATCGCCGGCACCACCGGCTCGGGCAAGTCGGTCGGCATCAACACGATGATCTTGTCGCTGCTCTACCGGCTGTCCCCGGACCAGTGCAAATTCATTATGATCGATCCCAAGATGCTCGAACTGTCCGTTTATGACGGCATTCCGCATCTCTTGGCGCCGGTGGTCACCGACCCGAAAAAGGCCGTGGTGGCGTTGAAATGGACGGTGCGCGAGATGGAGGAGCGCTACAAGCGCATGTCCAAGCTCGGCGTGCGCGACATCAAGGGCTACAACTCCCGCATCCTCCAGGCCGAAGCCAAGGGCGAGGTCCTGACAAGGACCGTGCAGACCGGCTTCGACCGCGGCACCGGCCGCGCCGTCTACGAGCAGGAGGAGATGGACTACGAGACGATGCCCTTCATCGTCGTGATCGTCGACGAGATGGCCGATTTGATGATGGTGGCCGGCAAGGACATCGAGGCCGCGGTACAACGCCTGGCGCAAATGGCACGCGCGGCGGGCATCCACCTCATCACCGCGACGCAACGGCCGAGCGTCGATGTCATCACGGGCACGATCAAGGCGAACTTCCCCACGCGGGTGAGCTTCCAGGTCACCTCGAAGATCGACAGCCGGACCATTCTCGGCGAACAGGGCGCCGAGCAGCTGCTCGGCCAAGGCGATATGCTCTACATGGCCGGCGGCGGGCGCATCATGCGCGTGCATGGGCCGTTCGTCGCCGACGAGGAAGTCGAGAAGGTCGTGCGCCACCTCAAGAAGCAGGGCACGCCGGCTTATCTCGAGGTGATCACCGAGGAGGAGGATGACGGTCCGGCCGAGGAGGGGGGCGAGGAATACGGCGATTCCGGCAACGAGCTCTACGACCAGGCCGTGGCCATCGTGCTGCGCGACCGCAAGGCCTCCACAAGCTATGTGCAGCGCCGCCTGGGCATCGGCTATAATCGCGCCGCCTCGCTGATCGAGCGCATGGAGAAGGAGGGCCTGATCGGCACCGCCAACCATGCCGGCAAGCGCGAAATCCTGGTGGGCGGGGACGAGGCGGAAAGACCCTACTAGTCCCTCAAAGCTGCCAAGAAGTTGACCAGATTTAGCTGAATCATCTATCGATCTTTGTCAGGGCAGAAATGCGCCGGTCCGAGGGAGGGGGGTGAATGCGACGCTTTAGAGCCGCCGGGCTTCTCATCGGGCTTCCGCTTGCCGTTGCGCTCCTGTTTGCTGGAGAGGTTCCGGCGCAGGAGGGCGGCACCACCGTGGTCAAGCGGCCCCCGCCTGCGGCTGCCCCGCCCGAGCCGAAAGGCCTCACCGAGCCGGAAGACGAGTTGAGGCCGGGCTTTGCCGATGAGACCGGAGCAACCGGGACGACGGACCTGATCGAGGAGATCGTGCCGGCCGAGCTTGACGAGGGCGCCGGCTGGGAAGCGGCGGTCCAGGCAGCTCAAGTCGCGACGCCGCTGATCGGCGAAGATCAGAGCCGGGCGGTTCAGCGCATCAACGCCTATTTCAACAATATGACCAACCTGCAAGGCAGCTTCGAGCAGGTCGATTCCAACAACAAGCGCACCACCGGGCGTTTCTACGTGCAGCGGCCGGGCAAGATCCGCTTCGACTATGCGCCGCCGAGCGGGTTGCGCATCATCGCCGATGGGCGCGTCCTGGCCATCGAGGATTCCGACCTAAAGACGGTCGAGAAATATCCGATCAGCTCCACGCCCTTCAAACTGCTGCTGACCGAGGCGGTCGATCTCGGCCGGGATGCGCGCGTTATCGGGGTGGAGAGCCAGGAAGGCACTCTCGCCATCGCGCTCCAGGACAAATCGGGCGACGCAGCCGGAAGCATCCGGCTTACGTTCGAGACGGGCCAAGAGCTCCAGTTGAAACAGTGGATGATCACCGACGCCCAAGGATTGACGACGCGGGTGACAGTCAACGACGTGATTTCGGGACGAAGGGTCGCAGCCGATTTCTTCACCGCCAAGGAGAGCTTCCAGCCCTTCCGCTAGGGCTTGGCGCCCCGCCAGCAGGTCCAGGGGTGCCGTCGTCCAAGCCCGTCCAGGGCTTTGCGAGGCGAAATTGAAAATATAGACGAATCAAGCCCTTGCTTTGGGGGCGGGGGGCGTTGTTTACGCCGTGTTAAATTTTTCAAGCAGCGCCAGTTGAAATCGCCCCGAAATCTACTTAAGTGTAGATCCTAGAAGCGAGCCACATCGCTTTCATCGGTAGTGCCCCCCGTCTAGCCGAAGATGTGGGTCGCTCGTGCCGGCTTCCCTCCCGGCATGCGCGCGAAAATAACGCGCTTCTGGCGCCCAACCACGCGCAGCGGTTGGGCGCCTTTCTTTTGGCGATTGTATACTTGACAAACCCATCGGGATTCGGGGTAGCCCCCCGCGCTCGGCTGCAACCGAGGCCCCCATACATGGCTTCCTCCCCCCGGCTCACTTGGCCGGGACATCTCTAAATCGTCACAAAGCGTCTATTGTCGCAGGGGTTGTTCTCAACGAATTAGGGGTTATCTACGCTTGAGTGATGGGTGTTCCCTCTCCCATCATTCGGTCCCCCCAAATGGACCCAGAAGCCCCGGTCAAGGTCCCCCCGTCCTCCGGGGCTTCTTCTTTTCGGCGCAGGCTTCGTCTCCGCGATCTGCCTTAAGCTCGCCTAGCCAAACACCCGGCGCACCTGGCCGGGGGAGCGGCGAGCTTTAGATTGACTCTAACTTGCAAGCTGCTAAGCCGGTTGTGTGATGGGCTTCCCTCCCCATCACATTGGTCCCCCCAAATGGAC
>JAWOJH010000223.1:0-2651 GCA_046481725.1 Methyloceanibacter sp.
CTTCTATTACACCTTCACGACCAATTTGAAGCGCGTCCAGGAACATTTCAGCGAGTTCCCCTCGCTCGGCGAGAAGGAGCATGGCGTGATCCGGTCCAGGATTGACGATCTGCTCAACGCGATCGAGGCCGCGCCCAAGACGCTCGGCTGGAAGATGCGCGCGAAGATCGGCACGCGGCGCCGCTGGTACCAGGAGGTCTCCGAGAAAGAGGCGCAGTTCTGAGCGGACAGTCTGAAGCCGTACCCCTCGGGAATGCTGCAAGATCATGTCGTCTCCGCCTCTTTCGCACCTGGACTTCCGGCAAAGACAGGTGGCGGCCGAGCTCTCCGGCTTGAGTTACCGGCCGCTGCGCGTCGCCTGGACCGATCTCGGCCAAGGCAACCCTGTCATTTTGCTGCATGGCATTCCGACCTGGTCGTTTCTCTACAATGAGGTGATCCCGCCGCTCGCCGCCGCGCATCGGGTCATCGCGCCCGACTTTCTCGGCCACGGTTACTCGGACCGGCGCGATTTCTTCGACCGGTCACTCTTGGCGCAGACCGAGATGATTCTTCGTCTGATGGATCATCTCGATATCGAGCGGGCAAGCATTGTCGGCCACGACACCGGCGGGGGCGTCGGCCTGATCATGGCGATCGCCCACCCGGAACGCGTCGATCGCCTGGTGCTGACCAATGTCGTTGCCTACGATTCCTGGCCGATCGACGATATGATCGCGCTCGGCAACCCAAATTGGCGGAGCAAGCCGCCGGAGGAAGTGGCCGATTTCCTGGCCGCGGGGCTGCCGGACGGCATTTTCAACGAGAGCCGGCTTACGCCTGAATTCATCGCGGGAATTGTGGCACCCTACAGCGATGAAGAGGGCAAGATATCGATCATTAGGAACGCCAGTGCGCTCAATACCAATCACACCACCATGCTGGTGGAGAGACACGGTGAGATCCGAGCGCCGACTTTGTGCCTTTGGGGCGTGCACGATCCCTGGCAGACAATTCGTGACGGCGAGAGACTGGCGCGCGAGATTCCCAATGCCCGGCTTGTGCGCGTCGAGAACGCGTCACACTGGATTCCCCACGATACGCCGGAAATCTTCGCCGAGGAGGTCCGCCGCTTTCTTGCTTGAGGGCGTTTTCCGCGGTCCGGCCGTTGCCGGGTCGGCCCGGCGGCGAACGCGCATGACGAGAGCGTGGCTGTGAGCCTCGATCGCGAGGAGTTGCAAAGGCTGATCGATCGGGCGGTGCGTGAGGCAACGCCTTATCTGAAGGCCGGCCGGGTCGCGGACTATATCCCCGAGCTCGCCAAGGCCGATCCCGGCAAGTTGGGCATCGCCGTCGCGACGGTCGACGGCCAACTGTTGACAAGTGGCGATACCGACGAACCGTTTTCGATCCAGAGCATCTCCAAGGTCTTCACGCTGACCCTGGCGCTCGGCAAGGTCGGCGATGCGATATGGAAACGGGTCGGCCGCGAGCCGTCGGGGACGTCGTTCGACTCCATCGTCCAGCTCGAACATGAGCGCGGATTCCCCAGAAATCCCTTCATCAATGCCGGCGCCATCGTCGTCGCCGACATCGTGCTTGGGGGTCACCAACCGCGCGAGGCGATCGGAAACATTCTGCAATTCGTGAGGTTTGTCGCCGGCGACGAAACCATCGCCATCGATCCGGCCGTGGCCCGCTCGGAGACGGAGCACGGCTATCGCAATCGCGCCTTGGCGAATTATATGCGCGCCTTTGGCAATCTCGACCATCCGGTGGACTTGGTCCTGGGGGTCTATTTCCACCATTGCGCCATCGCCATGAATTGCTGCCAGCTCGCCCGCGCGGGTCTGTTTCTCGCCAATGCCGGCCGCAGTCCCGGTTCCGGGACGAGCGTCGTCTCGCCGGCACGGGCCCGGCGCATCAACGCCCTGATGCTCACCTGTGGCCAGTACAATGCCTCGGGGGATTTCGCTTTTCGCGTCGGCCTGCCCAGCAAGAGTGGGGTGGGAGGCGGCATCCTCGCCATCGTTCCCGGCTTGGCCTCGATCGCGGTGTGGTCGCCGGGGCTGAGCGAGCAGGGAAATTCGCTGGCCGGTACATACGTCCTGGAGCAATTGGTGGCGGCGACGGGATGGTCGGTATTTTGAGACAGCCGAGTGCCGCCTCCAGACCGTCCCCGACGATGCTCCAAACCTATGCCCGATGTGAGCAGTCAGGCCGCGAGAAGCGCTCGCAACTCGCCGAAGGCAAGCAGCCGCGCGGCCTGGCGCGATCCGGCCCAAGCGCCGCTTCCGGCTAGTGCGATCGGCGTGTGCGAGGAAGCGGCGGCCCGCTCCAATGCAGCCTGATACACCGCCACAGGGGCAGGTCGGCTGCCCGACGATGCCGAGACCACGAGAAGCTGCGGTTTGAGTTTGTTCAAGAGCGAGTCGAGCTCGGCCAAGGGAGGACCTTCGCCGATCCAGGTCGTACGCCAGCCGGCTTCCGCCACCACCAGCTCGGCCAAGGACAATCCCAGCGTATGCCGCTCATTTTCGACAGTCAGGAGGACGGCATGAGGCGCATCGGCGCCGCGCGGCATCTGGTCTGCGCAAGCCGCCGCGGCGCGGCGCAAAGCCTCGCTCGCGGCATGCTCCTCGAAGATCTCGCAACATCCTGCCTCCCAGCGC
>JAWOJH010000115.1:0-5146 GCA_046481725.1 Methyloceanibacter sp.
CGAGGACCTGGCCCGCGAGTTCGCGTCCGAACACGCCTCACCTTGCGCGTCTTGAGCATGCCTGGCCGAAGCCTTTCGCCCCGGCCAGGCACCGTGCCCCTTAGCTCACCTGCGTCGGGACTTCGATCGGGTCGCCGATCGCCTCGAACGCCCAGACCATCGCATCGCCCGTGGCGTTGCAGAGATAGTTGAAGCCGTCCGTATCCTGGACGAAGACGATGAAGCCCGGATCGGCCGCGAGCCCGTCCGGCGTGCTCAACAGCGCCTTGCCGCCCTCGGTGAGATAGGCGACGCAGACCTTCTCCGCGATCGTCTGCGGTTCGCCGTCATAACCGCCGCTCGAGGCCAGCTGCAGGCCGATCAACTCCGGGCCGTCGCCCTGCAACAGATCGCCGGTCACGATCGAGTACGCATAGATGCCGCCATCGGCATCGGCGTCGCACATCCAGAGCTTGCCATCCTTGTCCTGTAGCCAGACCAGGCTGAAGCCGATCCCGCTGCCGTCATTTACCGCGTTCAGCACGCTGACCGGCTGCGAGGGATTGACCGCCGAGCAAGCTTCGATCGCCGCCTCGTGGCCGGTCTCCGCCGGGGTGGCGCCGGCCGTGGTCAGAGTCAGTCCGCCGGCCGCCAACACCGCGAGGCTGGCGCCCAAGATCATGGGTGATTTCATCTCTCGTCTCCTATTGAACCTGTGCCTTGGGCAGGATTGCCGCCGGCGTGGCCCTCAGATGGCGTCCGGCCGGGCATGTCTTTGTGAGCCTCGTCACAGTGGCCGCCCGCGTTCTTCTGGCCGCCGCTTCGCCGCATTGAAGCCGACATGGCGCCCCAGTCGATGGTTAACGTGCGGGCCAACAACAAGAAATGCGCCTCGGCGGGTCCGGGGCCCTACGCAGCACACGCACGAACGCTTGCCGGGGACTGACACCGGGCGGCCTTTGCCGTGAAGGGAGGTCGCGCCCGATGGGCGCCCCGCCCCCGCAAGAGGCCCGGCAGAACTTTTGCCCTGTGCGGAACTTTTTCGCGTCACGGGCGTAAAGCGGGGAAGCGCGAGGGTGTGTAATGCGTCGCGTCGGGGTGGGTGTAGTGCGTCGCGTCCTGTCCGTTATCTGCCTGCTGCTGATCGGCCTTCCGGCCAGCCAAAGCGCGTATGCGCAGGCAAAGCCCGTTGAAGCCTGGCTCGGCCTTGCCGCCGGGACCGCCGCGGCCTCGGAAACCGTGCTCGCCGCCGACCTCGCCGGTCTGTTCGCTGACAGCGCCGATTTGCGCGTCCGGCCGATGCTTGGCGACGCCGGTGCCGCCAATCTCGCTCTCCTGCTTGACGACCCTAATGTCGATTTGGCGTTTGTGGCAACTGAGGTGCTCGCCAGGCAGACGGCCAAGGACAAGCGCCTGACCGGCAAGCTCGAACTGGTTTTCCGGCTGGCGCCGCAGGAAATTCATGTGCTGGCGCGATCGAGCACCACCGATCTGGCGGCGCTGTCGGGCAAGCAGGTCGGCACCGGACCGGCGGGCTCCGCCTCGGCCGCGGCGGCGTCCTCCCTGTTCGAGACCTTGCGGATCGAGGCCGAGCTCGTGCATCTCGATGCGGCGGCCGGCATCGAGCGGTTGAAGCGCGGCGAGCTTGCCGCCGTGGTGATCGTTGGCGGCGCTCCCGCCCCGATGGTCGCCGCCATTCCCATCAATGCCGGGCTGCAATTGCTGCCGATCTCCTTCGGCGCGCCGCTCGATGCGGCCTATCTGCCGGCGCGTCTCGGCGCCGCCGACTATCCCAATCTGATCCGCGCCGGGAGCGAAGTGCCGGCCATCGCCACGGGCATCGTGCTGCTCGCCGCCGGCGCCCAGACTGATCCGGGGCGCCGCCAGCGGATCGACCGCTTCCTCGCGGCGCTGTTCCCTCGTTTCGCCGAGCTACAGGTTCCCGAGCGGCACCCGAAATGGCGCGAGGTGAATCTCGCCGCCAATCTTCCCGGCTTCAAACGGGCCGCAGCGGCCGAAGCCTGGCTCGCCGCCGCGTCCCGGGAAAACGCCAGGCCGATAACGGCCAGCGTCGCGACCGGGCGGGTCATGGAGATGTACGAAGTCATGAGCACGGAGCAGCAAGAGGCGCTGTTCGAGCAGTTCATCGAGTGGCAGCGCGGCAAGTCGCGCTGACCTCGGCGATTTGGAGACCGAGACGGAACGGAAGAACGTCTGTCCGGTTGAGCATTGCCGGCGCGCTTCGGGGCACGAGCGCGCTTGGATGGGGGTACGGGGCGTAACCCGCGCGCGGGCACTCGTGCGGGCATTGAAGGGAGCAAGACCATGATCGGTTCCACTACGCCCGTGGCCGAGCCCGACTCGCACCCCGTGCATCGGGCCAACGCGATGTTGCGTGCGGCACTGCTGAGTTCCGCCCGCCCCCCCGAACTCTACGGCGATCCCCCTAAGGTCGAGACGCTGTCCGCGGCGATCGACAGCGTGATGCAAGGCGCGGTCGGCATAAGCTTTCCGGAGCCGTTGGCCTCGCGTCTCGACGCCTTGGCGCTCGACGACGCTTTCCCCAAGTTCCAGTCCCTGACCGACGACCTGCAAGAGGTGGAAGCGGCGGCGCACGAAGCCCAAGAGGATTTCGGCGAGATCGGCCCCCTGACCGCAGGCCCCCCGCTCGATCCCGCCTGGCAGCCCGGCGTTCCGCAAGATCAGATCCAGGCCCTGTTGCAGGAGTTCCACCGGCGCCAGCGCCAGGCGAGCATGCTGGTCGCGGGCTCCGTCGCCACGGCGGTGCTGCTGACGGCGGGCGGCCTGTGGCTCGCCGCCAGTCTCGCGGTGCCCCATGCGGTGGGCGGCAACAGCCATCCGCTGCTGCACTCGACCTCGGTCGCCTGGCAGCCCCCTGCCGGGCTCCACGGCACCGTCCTCGCCAATCGCGACGCCAAGGGTGCGCCGCTGCTGCTCCCGGTTTTGACCGAATCCCCTGCCCCGGTAGCAGCTACTCCCGCGCCACAGACACAAACGATCCTGGCCACCGGCGGGCGCGAATTCGCCTTCGCCGCACTGCTGCCGCCGAGCCTTGCCGGCTACTATATGATCCGCGGCCTCCCCGCCGAGACCAGGCTTTCCGCCGGCCGGCAGAGCGACAGCGGCACCTGGCTGGTGAAGGCGCAGCACGCGCATGCTCTCACCCTGTCGCTCGGCGCCGTCGCCGATGGCGACTATCCGCTCGAGATCTACGTGCTCCAGTCCGGCGACAGCCCGCAGGCGCGGCGAAGCGTGGTGCTCAGGGTCGGGTCGCCGGTACGCGTCCAGGAAGCGAACATCGAGCGGAACTGGACTTCGACATTGGTCGATCTGGTCCCGGCGGCCCATGCCGCCGAGGCGACCGGCGTCCCCGCCGACACGGCGTTGCTGCACGAAAGAGCCGGCCGCCTCCTCGGCGAAGGCGATATCGCCGGCGCGCGGCTACTGCTGACTTACCTTGCCGAGCGTGGCGAAGACGTTGCGGCCTACGAACTGGGGCGCACCTTCGACCGGGAGATGCTCGCTGAGTTCGGCGCCAAGGGCATCGCCGGCGACCTCGATCGTGCGCGCGGCTGGTACCAGCGCGCAGCCCAAGGCGGCAACGCCAAGGCCACCGAGCGCCTGAAGATCCTCGCTAGTCTTGCTGGACCAGGTCCATCCGACTGACGCGAGGAAGGCCGCAGCCGTTCATCCGAGGGAAACCAATCGGGGGGAAATGGCGGCTGCGGCCCACGTTCTTGGAAGAGCGTGACCATCGGCGCGCCGGTCTCCTCAATCGAGGCAGGTCGCGAAAGCGCGCACTCTGTACATGAGGCGGTCGCTGTCGGCGGCGAAGCCGGTACGCCCATGCAGCACCTTGGTGTTGTGCATGAATACCGTGTCGCCGGGCTCGGCGTGAAAATTGGTACCTAATCTCGTAGCGGCAGAGCACCGCATCGAGTGTGTCCATCGCGGACCGTTCGCGCGCGCCGATATTCGCCCCGTTCTCGCACGAGAATTCGATCTGGGCGCGGTAATAGCGCATATGCGGGGCACCGTTGCGCTCCCATAGCAGGGGTAGGTTTTTTCGCTGAAGGAGGGGAAATTCGGCTCGGCGAGGATGCGTTTCATCTCGTCGTCGAGCGCGTCCGTGACGCTCTTGACCGGCAGCATCAAACTATCGCGGCCGCGCGAACGAACTGGAAAGCGACAAGCTCGTGCGGTCTGTCTTGGAAGGTGGAATCGGTGTGCAGATTGAGCGGCTCGTTGGTCCGGCTATACGCGGTCCCTTTGACCTGCGTTCGGGGGCGCGTCGGCTTGATGGCGACGACGTTGAAACTCACCTTCTTAACTTCCTCACCGGTCGCGCCAAAGTCTCCGGGCCCTGACGGCCCAGAATCGGCGATGACGTTGGCGATCTGCATGGCGCGGCGCGATCCTCGCGCGGGCCGGCCTTAACCACCACGAAATGCGGGGCTGTGCGCAGCATGTCCGATATCTCGTGGGCAAGATCCGCGACGGCTTCCGTGCTGGACGTCAGCCGGCCGACTTGCGCCGGCGAAAGCTTGAGTTGCGGCACACCCATTTGAGCAACGCCCGAAGATCGCGAACCCGATAAAACGTGGGATACTATATAGTTAAGGCGTCGGGTCAACATACTCGGCGAGCGCCCTGACCTTTGCGCGCGCCAACGTCAGACCAGATGGCGGCGCCTCAATTCGCGCAGCACCATCTCGGCCACCTCCTCGGGCGTCGACTTGCCGGTGCCGAGCGTGAGTTCGGCATGTTCCGGCGGCTCATAGACCGAGTCGATACCCGTGAAATTGGTGATCAGCCCTGCGCGCGCCTTGGAATAAAGCCCTTTGGGATCGCGCGCCTCGCAGAGTTCGAGCGGCGTATCGACGAAAATCTCGATGAACTCGCCATCGTCGAACAGATCGCGCGCCATGCGCCGCTCGGAGCGGAACGGCGAGATGAACGACACCATGACGATCAGCCCGGCATCGACGAACAGCCGGGCCGCCTCGGCCACGCGGCGGATATTCTCCACCCGATCCGCGTCGGTGAAACCGAGATCCTTGTTCAGCCCATGGCGTATATTGTCGCCGTCGAGCAGATAAGTGTGCCGGCCCAACGCGTACTGCCGCTTCTCCAGTATGTTGGCGAT
>JAWOJH010000016.1:0-13232 GCA_046481725.1 Methyloceanibacter sp.
TGTTGCCGAAGGCACGTGAACTTGCGCTTGACGCGCGACGGGCTCTGGGGAGACGTTGGCGCTCGGGAAGCGCCGAGGGGGGACGGCCACACTATGAAAAGTTCGGTGTTCCTGGCCCTTGGCCTCTTACTGGCCATTGCCGCTGGCATTGCACAGGCGCACACCTTTCCGCCGCCGACACAATCGCTGAAGCCGACGCCCTCCCCGTGCGGTCCGGGCAGTCAGAGCGTGCGCGTTTGCAGCGACGATTTCCGATCATGCAACAGCTTCTGTGCCGCGCGCGCACTGGACGTCACCGCCGACATCGCCGGCTGCAGCCTGCGCTGCTGCACCCAGTTCAAGGCCTGCCTCAGCATCAGGGGCTGCGCCTCCAGAGCAATCGATTGCTTCTGACAGTCCGGACAGTCAGACTGGCTCTTCCCGCTGGCGGTCATCCGTCGCGCGTTTGAGCGCCGCTTCGGTTTCGCTGTCCTGCTCGGGCTCGGCCTGGGTGACCAGCGCGGCACCCTCCGGCAGCATATCGGTTCTCAACAGTCGCTTGGTGCGCTTCTGACGCTGCGTGTCGGGATCTTCCGGCCGGCTCGGCAAATCGCGGTCGACAGCTTCGTCAGGCTTCGATTTGGCTTGGGTCATGCAAAACAAACGCTCGAGCCCTCGCGCCGTTCCAGCCTATGACCCCTTGGCCGCCTCGGCTTGTATCTCGGCGAGCTGCGCTTCCAGGAATTCCGGGGACAAGTAGTGAATGAAGGACTTCTCCTTGCCGGCTAGCTCGTAGCGAACCTTCAGCAGCACACCCCCGGAAGCCTTGAGCACATCTTCCGGCGCTTCGGTCGCCGGGAACAGGAACACGAGCTTGAACGGTGCCTGCGACGGGATGGCTCCGCCCGCCTCCTTCGTGGCCGCGACTTCGGTAGCCTGCTCGGCGCCCGCGGTGTCTCCAGGCTTATCGACTTCCAGATCGAGCTTGAGATCCTCGCCATGCAGATCCGGTTTGAGCAATCCTTCGAGCGCATTGATTGGATCGTCGCCCAAGTTCACCGCGCCGATCGAGAAGCCTTTGATGCGCACGCCCTCAGGCGTCCTTTCCCACGCGAAGATCGAGCGCTCGGCGAGCGGGAAGTCCGTCTGCTCGAACAGCCAGGCGACCGGCTCGGCTGGGGACGCGGCTTCGATGGCCGATGCAGGCGGCGTGCCGGCACGCAGCATCAGGCCGCCGCCGAGCATCAGGCCGCCTAGGACCAAAAGGAGAGTTCCGGCGATGATGAGCATCTGGCTCAGTTCGAACCCCCTCAACCGCTGAAGCGAGGATAGCGCGTTTTCGCCTTCCGCCGGAGTACCCTTCGCAGCCGCCAGAAAGTGCTGGATCCGCGCGGTCCCCGTTTCCGCCAAAGCCAGCACCCTGCCCGCGGCGTTGCTTGCCTGGTCCCAGAGTGCGGGCGCGAGCGCATAGGCCCGGGAGCGGGCTCCGCGCAAGGCAGGCCCGAGCGCTGCGCTCGCGTCCCGGGCAACGGCGGTGGCCTTGGCTGAGATCGCACCAGCTGCCGGGGCCAGCCCTCTGCCGATACTGTTCGAGGCGTCCCGCGCCCTGGCCGGAAGTCCGCCAAAGGCGGCCGACACGAGCCTGCCGGCAGAAGGCGCCCAGGCGTGGAATTTGCCGGAGCCCACCGCGACGGCTGAGCGCAGATGCCCCACCGTCGAACGCGCGCCGGCTTGTACCGCGCTTCCGGCCGAGACGGCGCTGCGATGGGCCACGCCCGTCGCAAGCTGCAAACCCTCGCGCAGCTTGCCCCAAAACCACGCGACACTGCCTAAAACGGAGCCGAAGACATAGTGCAGGCCATCTTTCAGGCCTTTCAGAATTCCGGCGATGGTCCGTTGGATGGCCGAGCGCACCGCGAACAGCGCGCGCGAAATCGAATCCTTTACCGCTTGCAGCGCGGCCTGCCGGGCGGCGCGGCGCTTCGCGCGCTTCTGCTCACGGCGCTCGAGCGCCTCCTGCCGCTCCCGCTGACGCTGCAGCCAGCGGTCATGCCGCTCCCGATCCGCCTGAACCGCCTCGGTCTGGGCCTTGAGCCAACGCCGATGATCGCTAAGGTCCTCTTTGGCCGAGACGAGCACCTCGCCGGATCTCACCACGGTCTCCTTGACCACGGCGACCGTCGCCTCGAAGGCCGCAACGGATTCTCCGTCGGCGTCCCTGTCCCGCGGAGGCCAGGCGCGCTTCTCACGCATTGGACTGACCATGCGCGGCGACTCCCCTAGTACTCGGATCCATGGAGAGCCTCATTCGAGACAAGACTCAGCAAGAATTGCAAGACCTGCGCCTCCAGGGGATCGACATGGATGCTGGACGAGACTTCCGCTCCCCCGCAAGAGAAGCCCGCCGTCCTCAGGAGGGCGCGACGCGACAGCCGCTCCGGCGAGGACGCGAAGACGGGGAACGCCGGAAATCAAGCGGCAATTGCGTGGCTGAAAGCTTTGCGCCGACCTTTACATTAGCGGCCAAACCCTTAGCAGCATACCACTTTGTAGCCTTCGCCGAAGAGCGGAGACCCGGCGTGGCGAGATTGTCACGTTCCGTCCAGAACGGCGGGAAAGGCACGCTTTCGGACAGGAGCTGGGGCGCGACCGCGCGTGCGCCCCTGGTTTCCGACGCACTTCCCACCTACCTTTGCTGAAGCAATTAACCCCCCTGTCCATCCGATAGGAGAAGCCGAATTGACGGAATTTTTGGACCGCTTCGGCCGAGCGTTCGCGATTGCGGCACTGGCCACCTGCTTCCTCTTCCCTGCCGGCGGCCTAGCTGAGACCGCCGGCACTGCCGCAAAGACGGAGGCTTCTGCTGCGCCGGGCCCGGAAGCGCGATCGAACGAGCAAGAAGCGGCACAGGCTTCGGTCACGCGGCATAGCATCAAGCTCGACGGCCTCGACATTCCCTACAGCGCCAAAGCCGGCACCTTGGCGCTCCGCGACGCCGCGAAGAAAACGACCGCCGAAATTTTCTTCGTTGCCTATGTCCGGGAACCTCAGGACACCGGCCGTCCCATTACCTTCGTCTTCAATGGCGGCCCGGGAGCCGCCTCCGCCTATCTTCACCTCGGCGCGGTCGGACCCAAGATCGTCGAGGTCAATGCGAAGGGAGAGCTGCTCGGACCTCCGCCGCGCTTGCTGGTCAACGACGCAAGCTGGATCGACTTCACCGACCTCGTCTTCGTAGACCCCGTCGGCACCGGTTACAGCCGAGTTGGCGGCGGCGCGTCGGAGAGCGATTTCTGGGGTGTCGAAAAGGATACCGAGGCGCTCGCGGATTTCATCCGGCTTTATCTCATCGACGCGGCCCGCATGTCGTCGCCGGTCTTCCTCGCGGGCGAGAGCTATGGCGGCTTCCGCGCCGCCACCATCGCGCGCGCGCTGCAGAAAACCGGCGGCATTTCCCCGAGCGGCATGGTGCTCATTTCGCCGGCGCTCGAATTCGCTCTGCTGTACGGCCAGGACTATTTCCCTCTGCAATGGGCTCTGCCATTGCCCTCTTATGCCGCCGTCAATCTCGAGAGCCAGGGCATTACCGGCCGGGAGGCGCTGGCAGAGGCGCTGAAGGATGCCGAACGCTACGCATTGTCCGACTACCTCGTCCAACTTGCCTCCGGTGCGGCCGAAGGCGGGGAGGCCGCAAGCGCGAAGGTGGCGGAACTCATCGGGCTGCCTGTCGAAATCGTGCAACGCACTTTCGCGCGCATCCCGCCCTCGCTCTTCATCAAGGAGTTCGCCCGCACCCATGGCCAGGTTCTGAGCCGCTACGACGGCAGCATCAGCGGGCCCGATCCGCACCCGGCGAGCGCTTGGCCGCGCGGGCCCGATCCCGTACTGGATGCGACCGTGCCACTCTGGACCAGCGCCTTCGTGCAATATGCCCAAGAGGAACTGGGCTATAAGACCGATACGACCTACCGGCTGCTCAATCGCGAGGTGCGGCCGAAATGGGATTTCGGCACCAGCGCCACGCGCCAGGGCTATGCCGGAGTCCTGCGGGAAATCCAGCAAGCCCGTGCCGCCAATCGCGCCCTCGAAATCCTGATCGCGACCGGCTATACCGACTTGATCACGCCTTACATGGTGCCGACCTATCTGGTGAAGCAGTTGAGCCCGCTCCATGGCGCAAGTCCGATCATCATCGAGGACTATGCTGGCGGACATATGCTCTATCTTCGCGAGGACTCCCGCCGGGCGCTCAAGCAGGATGTCGAGGCCATGTATGCGCGGGCGCTCAAATCGTCCTCGCAAGGGTAAGGCCCTCGGCTACGCGGGGTGAAGCCTGGGATTGGATCGGTTAGAATGCTGATTCGAGCGGCGGCGAAGGGAAGGCGGCCATGTCGATCCGAAGCGCAGCGCTAAGCGTAGCATTGATCGTTTCATCTTTTTCGGGCGCTTTCGCTGAAGACGAGGCGGGCGAACCGCAATGGGCGGAGTTCAAGTCGGCCGAGCGTGGCTTTGCCGTCACCTTCCCCGGCACGCCCAAGGCCACAAGCGCGCGGGTCGAGGGGCAGAATCCCCTCCTCCAATATGATTTCCAGGTGAGCGTTGGCGACGACATTGTTTATAGCGTCGTGGTGTTCGAATATCCCGAAGGCAAGGGCCCCAATCCCGACAACGACACCTACGTCAAGCTGGTCAATGCCTATGCCAAAGGAAGCGATTCCCGCTTGCGCAAACGCGGGGCCGCGACCATCGCCGGGCGGCCGGGTTTCGAGGCGATTGCCGATGACAGCAAAAGCAAGCTGACCCATCTGATCGATGTCGTGCCCGCGCGCGACCGCATCTATATGCTGGTCACGGCCGGTCCGCGAAGCCACGCAACCAGCAAAGAAGCGACGCAGTTCCGCGACTCGTTCCGCGTGCTCGACGAAGACGAAGGGCGGCCGTCTTCGCAATCGGCGGCCAACCCCGGCCAGTAAGCTCTGTTCCGCGGCCGCTAGGCCGGTTGTGGCTTGCGCAGATCTTCGACGAAGCTCTGTACGTCGCGGGACGGCGCCGGCGTGAACAGGCTCACTCCGATCATCACCAAGGCCCCTACCGGGACCGCGAAGATCGCGGCAAAATCTCGCTTCACGCCCCACCAATTGGCGAGGGGCCGCGCCGCCTCCTCCCAGGCTGCAAGCGCCCCGGCCCGGGTCGATTCTTCGGCAAGGTAGTAGCTTTGCCGCAGCGCCTCATAGCGCGCGGCAGCCTCCGGCGGCGCATCGGAGAGGAAACTCGAACTCTCGTAGAACGCGAACGGAATGTAACGCGGCGCGAGCAGGTAATAGAGACACACGGCCAGGCCCGCCAACATCCCTGCGAGTGCGCCTTGGGCAGTCGCGCGCTTCCACCAGATGCCGAGCAGAAGCGCCGGCAAGAACGCGCTCGCCGCCAATGAAAAGGCCGAGCCGGTGGTAGCGGAAACCGCATCCGGAGCGGAAAGCGCCGCCCAGGCGGCGAGTCCCGCCACCAGCACCACTGCCGTCCGGGCGACGAGAACGCGCTGCTCGGTCGACGCCGTGCGATGCAGGCCCTTGTAGTAGAGATCGTGGGACAGCGCGTTGGCGATGGCGATGGCGGACCCGCTGGCGACGGCGAGACAAGCCGCGAGCGCACCGGTCAGAAGCAAGCCGGAGGATAGCGTCTCGCCCAAGCCCGGCGTCCCGAAGAGTAGGACATAGGGTGCTGCGACCAGGCAGAGCGCGGCGGTGACGGGAAGCGCCCAAAGAAATGAATTCCGCGCTTCCTCGACCGAAGGCGTGGTGACGCCGCGTTGCAGGAGCAGCGGCAATGAGGCAATTCCGGCGGCGAGGCAGAGCAACAAGGCAAAGCGATTGACGGTGTCTTCCGGCACCCAGGCCTCAAGCTTCAAATTGGCGATGACCGAGTCGAACTCGGCGGCGCCAGGCAGCGGAGACACGATATCCCGCTGCCAGACCAGGATCGCCAGCACGAGCGCGGAGACGGTAAGCAGCACCGCATACTGGGCGATCTGGCTGAGGCTCGCCGAGCGCATGCCGGCCACCACGCTGCACAGCAGGAGCATCCCGACGGCGGCCGCAATGCCGGTTCCCGCGTCGCTCGCGAACACGCGCATATTGATCGCGCCGAGCGCCAGGAGCGCCAGCGCAAGCACCGGAAACGAACACAAGATCACGGCCAGAACGGCGAGCGGACGTATGCCCGCCTCGGTAAAGCGCTCGGCGAGAAAATCCGGGAGGGTATAGCCGCCGAATTTGCGCAGGTAAGGCACCACGAAAAATGCTGCGAGCAGGATGCCCCCTCCCCCGCCAAGCACCAGCAAGGACGCCCCGTCCCAGCCTTGGCTAAGCGCGCCGGCAAAGCCAGTGAGCGCCAGCATTGGAACTAGGCAAACCGCGATCGCCATGCCGTTGACGATGCTCGGGACAAGCCGCCCTGCGGCATAGAAATCCGACATGGGGCGCCTCAGCGCGACGAGGCCGGCCCTGGCGTAAAGCAGCAAGCTGGCCGCGACCAGGATTTGGATGGTCAGCGTCACGATCCCCTCCTCCCGCATCTTTGATGGGCGCACAGCCTGATCGGCACCTTGCTCCCCGCTACCTGAGCATCTGTTTTTTTGGACGCGGTGCCACCTCGCGCAGCAACTCCGCGAACTGCATGAAGTCCTGTTTGCGCGGCGAGGTCTTGCGCCAGGCCAGCCCGATCTCGCGCTTCGGCTCCGGCGCGCGAAAGCGCAGCAGCCGGATGTCTCCGCTCGAATGAATCTCGCTGGCGATGGCCATCTCCGGCAACAGCGTTAACCCATAACCGTTGGCAACCATCTGCACGATGGTGGCGAGACTCGACGCGCCGAAGCTGTCGCGCGCCTCGGGCGTCAACATGTGACAATAGGAGAGCGCCTGATCGCGTAAGCAATGGCCCTCCTCGAGCAAGAGCAGGCGATTGTCAGCGAGCATATCGGCATTCGCATGGCGGAGCCGCTGATTCTGCTTGGTGGCCTTGGTGGCCAGGATGAACCGGTCGTCGAACAGATGGAGGGTTTCCACCTCCGGGTCCTCGATGGGCAGCGCGACGAGGATCAGATCGAGGTCGCCGGTCACCAGCTCGCGCACCAGATTCGACGTCACCGACTCCCGGAGTTGAAGATTGAGTCCGAGGAAGCGCCGGTGCAGTTCGGGCAAAGCCGCCGGCAGCAGATAGGGCGCGATCGAGGGAATGGCCCCGAGCTTCAACACCCCCGACAGCAGCCCCTCCTGATGCCTGGCATAGTCCAACAAGTCGCGCACCGCGGCGAGGATGCCCCGCGCCCGGCGGGCGATTTCTTCGCCCTGCTCGGTCAGTTCGATGCCCGACTTCCGACGCTCGACCAGACTGACCTTGAGCTCGTCCTCCAGCTCCTTGATCTGCATGCTAAGGGCCGGCTGACTGACGGCGCAGGCTTCCGCGGCATGGCCGAAATGGCAGGTTTCCGCCAACGATTCCAGGTAGCGCAACTGACGGAGTGAGACCATGACGATAAGGTGGGCTTATGCTTCCTATAATAAAATACGATTGGAAATTATCACCGCGGGCAACCATATTCAAATGGCAGAGCCGTGCAGCGGATCCGGGTTCGCAACACATCCGGCTGTATCGGCCGAAGCTTGGCCCTAACTCGCGGAAGGAGAGCTAGCATGCGTGAGTGGCAGAAGCCGACGATTGAGGAGACGGAGTCCGGTATGGAGGTGACGAGCTACCTGCCGGCTGAGCTGGATCGCGCTTAATCCGCTCTCTCATCTCGGAACGAATGCGAGCGGCGATCCGGCGCAAGCCTGGTCGCCGTTTCGTTTGGGCTGGGTCTCGGACCGGCAAGGTGGCGCCCGCCTCCGCCCTGCGCTACGTTTTCAGATGGACCCAATTCTCGCGTTCAGATTTTCTTAATGTGGAGTCCAGGTATTGTTCATGACGAGGTCATGCGTCGCTCGCTTGCACTTCCTATATATTAGGCGAGCGATAGTACGCCCCGAGGTTGACCGCACAGCCGATACGGCCGTTGACGTGCATCAAGGCGGCGAATTCTAGGGAGGAGTAGCCGGGTTCCTCATCTGAACTGGGTAGGAAGAGGTAGACCACCGTGACCAAGATCATGAGCCCCGAGGAACTGGAGCAAGAGCTTCGCGCTATCGGTGCCGAGCGCTATCACGACAAGCATCCCTTTCATAAGCTGCTGCATGGCGGCAAACTGAACCAAGGGCAAGTGCAGGCCTGGGCGCTGAACCGCTACTGCTATCAGTCGGCGGTCCCGCGCAAGGACGCGGCCTTGATGAGCCGTTGTCACGACCGGCAGCTCAGGCGCGACTGGATTCACCGTATCATGGACCATGACGGCTTCGGCGATGAGGAAGGCGGCATCGAGCGCTGGCTGGTGCTCACCGACGGGCTCGGGCTCGACCGCGATTACGTCGTTTCCAGGAGGGGTGCCCTGCCCGAGACGGTTTTCGCCGTCGAGGCCTATGTGAACTTCGTGCGCGACAAGACCTTGGTCGAGGCTGTGGCCTCCTCGCTCACCGAGCTGTTCGCGCCCAAGATTCACAAGGAGCGCATCTCGGGCATGCTCGAGAATTACGACTTCATCGACGACAAGGTGATGCAGTATTTCAAGCGCCGCCTCACCCAGGCGCCTGACGACGCGGCGTTTGCGCTTGACTATGTCAAGCGCAATGCGCGCACGCCGGAGGCGCAGACCGCCGTGCTCGATGCGCTGAGATTCAAATGTAGCGTGCTTTGGGCGCAGCTCGATGCCCTGCATTACGCCTATGTCGAGCCTGGGTTGATCCCCCCCGGCGCCTTCGTGCCGGAGAAAGCATGACCGAGACCGCGTCCCCCACACGCTTGATTGTCGGACTGGAGACGCGGCCCCATTTGCCGGCCTATTTGAAGCTTCGCCACGACGCGGGGCGCGGCCGCTGGATCTTGCTGGCACCCGAGCGGGTGCTGACGCCCGATGACACCGCCGTCGCAGTCCTCAAGCTTTGCGACGGCCAAAGAACCGTGGAGGACATCGTCGAGGCATTGGCCAAGGAGTATTCGGCGCCCGCGGATGTCATCCGCGCCGACGTGCTCGATCTGCTCCAAGGCTTGGCGGACAAGGGATATATTAAGGGATGAACGAAGAACTGGAGCTTAGGACTGGCGCCCATTGCCAAACGGCTGTTGTAGACGACGAGCCGACCGAAGGTGTGAGCGGCGACGCGCAAGCTGAGCTTTGCGCCCTCGCGCCGGTGGGTCTGCTCGCCGAACTGACGCATCGCTGCCCCTTGCAATGTTCCTATTGCTCGAACCCGATCGAGCTCGAGCGCGTCAACAAGGAGCTCTCCACCGAGATGTGGTGCTCGGTGATGAAGCAAGCGGGCGAGATGGGGATTCTCCAGGTGCATCTCTCCGGCGGCGAGCCCACCGCGCGCAAGGACCTGGAGGACATCGTCTCCGCCGCTTCTGAAGCCGGCCTTTACTCCAACCTCATCACCGCGGCCGTCACCTTGAACCGCGGCCGGCTCGAGGACCTAGCCAAGCGCGGGCTCGACCACGTGCAGATCTCGTTTCAGGACGTCGATGCCGAGAATGCCGAGCGGATTGGCGCCTATCCAGGCGCGACGGCGAAGAAGCTCGACGTCGCCCGCTGGGTGGCCGAACTCGGCCTGCCGCTAACCGTCAACGCGCCAATTCACCGCCAGAACATTCACAACGTCCCCCGCTATATCGAACTCGCCGTCAAGCTCGGCGCGCAGCGGCTCGAAGTCGCCCATGTGCAATATTACGGCTGGGCCTATCTCAATCGCGCCGCCTTGATCCCGACCTACGATCAGACGCTTCAGTCGATCGAGTTCGTCGAGCGCGAGCGCGAGCGGCTGAAAGGCGTGCTCACCATCGACATGGTGGTGCCCGACTACTACGCCAAGCGGCCGAAGCCGTGCATGGGCGGCTGGGGCAAAGGCTTTATGAATATCACCCCCGCCGGCAAGGTGCTCCCCTGCCACGCCGCCGAGACGATCAAGACGCTGACCTTCGACAATGTGCAGGATCGTCCGCTGCTCGACATCTGGCTCAACTCGGATGCCTTCAATGCCTTCCGCGGCACGGATTGGATGAAGGAGCCGTGCCGCTCCTGCGCCTTCCGCGAGATCGATTTTGGCGGCTGCCGCTGCCAGGCCATGGCGATCACCGGCGATGCCCGCAACACCGATCCCGCCTGCGCGCTCTCGCCCTATCACGGCGAGATGGTCCGGCTTGCGCGCGAGGAGGCGGCCAAGCCGCCGACGCCCTTCATCTACCGCAATCCGCGCAATGCCGCGGAAGCGGCCAAGGCCGAGCGCCCGCTCGTGCCTGCTGAATAGCGACTATCGAAAAGCTTGAAGGGTCGTTCGTGAGGACTAGGCGGTGAGCATCGCGTCGGCTTGGCGCGGCTCGACTTTACCGCTCAGCACCCGATAGGCGTGGACGAACGCGAGCGTGGAGACGGGGACCGACACCAAAAGCCCCACCGCAAACGCAAGCAAGCCAAGCATGTTCACCAGCACCAGCACCGCGAAGAACCCGAGCAGCCACCACTTCCGGCCGTAGGCGATGCGTTTGCTCTCCTTCATGGCGTTGATCGGGCCGAGACTTCGATCCACCACGATCAGCGGAGAGAACGCGAACATCAGCAGCCAGATGATGCCGGGCACGACGAACAGAACAAAACCTACGGCGATCACCAGCGACAGCAGGATGGTCACCGCGAGATAGTTCCAGAACGGGGCCGGGTGCCAGATCGACGACAGCGACACGGATTGGGGATTGTCGTGCGCGGCCAGATAGAAGGCCGTTGCGCCCAGACTGACCAAGGTGCTGAAACCCAGGCTCAGCAGCGCCCCAAGTACCGTCCGCTCCGGCGAGCCTGACAGGAGCCTGTCGACGCCCGAAGCGAGCAGGTCGACGAAGCCGTAAAGCAGAAAGATCACAAGGGCGGTGCCGATAAAAACCAGGGGCGAAGCTTCAAAGCCTCCCATCCGAAGCGCAGCGCCGAACCCACCGTCAATGACATGCGGGGAGACTATCACCGGCGCCGATTCCATCTCGGCGCCATTTCCATTTTCCACAACCAGCCGCGGATGCTGATGGCGCTTACCCGCGCTCTCGCCGCCGTTTACCCTCCCAGCCCGAAGCCAAACGGCGCGCCTCAGAGTGGCAATTTGGCTTGCCGTTCCTTCCCATTCCGGTTTCCACCTTGCAATGCATAATTCTTTGTCGGTACCATGGGCCGAAGCCGCTCGGCTGGCCTTTGCGAACCGTGCCGACAAGCGCCAGAACCCGGGCCTGAGCCAATCGATAACCGGCGCTTCTCTCGCGTCATACGGTTCACATCATGCCAAAATGGTCCAATAATCCTTGCCGCTTTTTTGGGCAGCCCATTGGCTTGCTTGGCCTTGCCGCCGCCAGCCTGCTCGCGGCCGCCGGCATCCTCATCCCGGCGAGCCCCCGCGCCGAGGACCAGAAGACCGTTCCTCCCCGGGAGCGCGAGGGCGGGTTTATGATTCAGCTGCCGCAATCGCCCGCCATGCAGGCGCTGAAGATCGGCTATCTCCGCGAGACCATCGACGGGCCGCGACCCGCTTCGCGTGTTGATGTGCCGCCCAAAGACGCCGGCATTGCCGGCGCCAAGATGGCGGTGGAGGAGAACAATGCCGGCGGCCGGTTCACCGGCCACGACTACAGCCTCGATGCCAGCACGGCCGAGTCGGCCGAGGAGGCAGTCGCGGAACTGGCGAAGCTGCTCGAGAGCGGCCACAACTACATCCTCGTCGAAGCTTCCGCCGATACGCTGCTCAAGCTTTCGGACTGGGCCAAGGACAAGGAGATTCTCCTGTTCAATGTCAGCGCCACCGATGTCGCGTTGCGGCAGGAGAACTGCCGCGCCAATATCGTGCATGTTGTCCCCGACCGCTACATGCTGGCGGACGCGCTGGCCCAGTACCTCGTCACCATGAAATGGACCAATTGGCTCTTGGTGCACGGTTCCACGCCTGCAGATCTCGCCTATGCCGACGCCATCAAGCGCGCCGCCACGCGCTTTGGCGCCAACATCGTCGACACGCGCGAATACAGGGACATCTCGGGCGGGCGGCGCGATGATGTCGGCACCATCCCCCCGGGGCGGCAGGCCAGCGCCGGCGCCGCCCATGCCGCCGGTCCCGACTATCAGATCATCGTCGTCGCCGACGAAGAGCAGCAGTTCGGTCCCTTTATGCCCTATCGCGGTGGCGCAGATCCGCGGCCGGTGGCGGGCACCACCGGGCTCACCGCGACGACCTGGAGCCCCGGGCACGAGAAATGGGGCGCGACCCAGGCCAACAACAATTTCGAGAAGGACTTCAACCGGCTGATGCTGCCGCTCGACTACCAGGCCTATGTCGCGGCGCGCATCGTGGGCGACGCGATCACCCGCAACCCGGACAACGATTTCGCTGCGGTCGCCGCGTTCATCAAGGGGCCCGAGCTGCAAGTCGCGCCGTTCAAAGGCATCAAGCAGCAGTTCCGGCCCTGGGACGGGCAATTCCGGCAGCCAATCGTCATCGCCACCGACAAGGTTCCGGTCTCCGTGTCGCCGCAGAAAGGCTTCCCGCATGCCAGCCACCCCGAGATCGAGGTGGACACGCTCGGCATCGACGAACCGGAGAGCACCTGCAAGATGTGAGACGGCGCGGCGGGAGGAAGCTCAGCGCTCGGCCGCGGCCGTGACGAGATTGCCCGTGGCGTCCAGCACCGGCACGTTGTAGCCAAGCAGGATCACATTGATCGCACTTTGATTCTCGGCAATCACCTTGTTGATCTTGTGCTTCCACTTCGGGTCGTTCGGGCGCACGCCCATGGTGATGCCGTAGACGGTGCGGGGGCCTGCGGTCTCTTTTGCCAGCGGCACGAATTTCAGCGGTGCGGCTGCGCGTTGCGCGAAATAGCCGCCGAGCGGTCCCCATAAAATTCCGGCGTCGAGGGTTCCTGACGAGATTTGGTCCAGCATGTCTTTGGCAGCGTCCGCGGCAGTCGCATATGCGCGCACATCGAACGGCTTTGCCGTACCCGCCAATCCGTGGATGGCAAGGATGCTCGCCGGCAAGGTGCGGGCGAAATAGCCAATCGATTTGTCTTTAAGGCGTGGATCGGAGAGACGATCGACCCCGCGAAGCGACGCATCGTGCTCACGGTAAAGCAGCACGAAG
>JAWOJH010000031.1:0-2887 GCA_046481725.1 Methyloceanibacter sp.
GATGACGGTGGTGCTGGCACCTGAGCATTTCGCCGCATGGCTTGACGTCCAGGCGGCACCAGCGGAAGACGCGGCAAAGCTGTTGCGGCCGGCCCCGGACCTTTTGTTCGAGGCAGTTGAGTTGCACCCGAAGATCAACGACTCCAAGCGCGACGAGCCCGGCATCCAGGAGCCGCTCGAGCCGTCGATGCTCTAACGCGCCATCCACGACCGGAGAGGGGAACAAGCATGCTGCCGTCAGAGATTATCGATCATGTCCGCGTGTCCAAGGGGAGCGCTTTCAAGCTCGCCGATTGCAAACCGGGCGACACGTGCGGACTCGATATCAACAAGAAGGAAGCCAAGGATCTGCTCGAGACTGGGGTGAAGCGCCTAGCCTCGTTGCAGCAGCGGCTCTATGCCGACAACCGCTGGGCGATCCTGGTGATCCTGCAAGGCATCGACACCGCCGGCAAGGACGGGGTGATCAAGCACGTGATGTCCGGCGTCAATCCGCAGGGCTGTGAGGTGCATGCCTTCAAGGCACCGAACGAGAACGAGCTCGATCACGATTTTCTCTGGCGCACCACCCTCGCCCTTCCGTCACGCGGCCGCATCGGCATCTTCAACCGCTCTTACTACGAGGAGACCATCGTCGTTCGCGTGCATCCGCAGATTCTGCAGAAGCAGCGCCTGCCGGAGAAGCTCATCACCAAGGATATCTGGGAGCAGCGATTCGAGGACATCAGCAATTTCGAACGTTATCTGGCGCATAACGGCATCATCACCCTCAAATTCTTCCTCAACATTTCCAAGGAGGAGCAATTGCGCCGGCTGTTCGCCCGCATCGACGATCCGGAAAAGCGGTGGAAGTTCCAAGCCCAGGACGTGGAGGAGCGCAAGCACTGGGACGACTACATTCACGCCTATCAGGAAACCATCCGCCACACCGCCACGAAATTTGCGCCGTGGTATGTGGTGCCGGCCGACCACAAATGGTTCAGTCGCCTCGTGGTCGCCGCCGCCCTGGTCGAGTGCATGGAAAACCTCGACCTGGCCTTCCCGAAATTTGACGACGGCAATCTGGAGGAACTCGCCAGGATACGCGCCGAGCTCGCCGTGCAGTTGCCGCCGGCGTTAAAGGCTAAGGCGCCGAAGTGACCAGCAGAACCGCCAGCCCGTCATGACCCTTGGCACCCACGGTTTGAATCGCCGTGCCGCTCACTCTCGGGTCGGCGGCTGCAAGCTCGAAGAAGCGGCGCATCGCCTGAACGCTGGCATCGCCGCTATCGGCATCGAGCACGGCACCCTCGCGCACGACATTGTCGACGATAATGAGCGAGCCCCGCCGCGCGAGCTTCACCGCCCATTGAAAATAGCCGGGTGTTCCGGGCTTGTCGGCGTCGATGAAGATGAGATCGAACGGGGCCTCTTCGGCTAGCCCAGGCAGCGTGTCCTGCGCGCGGCCGATGCGGATTTCGACCGTGCCGGCCAGTCCCGCGCGGGCGATATTGGCGCGGGCGATCTCGGCATAATCCTCGCTGGCCTCGAGTGTGATCAGCCGGCCGCCCGGCGTCAGTCCGCGCGCGAGCCAAATCGTGCTGTAGCCGCCGAGCGTGCCGACCTCCAGGATCTGGCGCGCCCCGATCGACCGCGCGAGCAGCATCAGCAGCTTGCCGTGGTTGGGGGCGACATGGATCGGCGGCAGGCCGGCTGCTTCGCTCGCCGCCAGCGCCGCCTCGAGCGCCGCGTCGTCCGGCACCAGGCTTTCGGCGATATAATCGTCGACAGCCGTCCACAGCGCGTCGGTCTCGAGCCGCTTCATGGCAGAAGTTTCCCGGGATTGAGGATGGAGTTCGGGTCGAAGGCCTGCTTGATCTTGCGCATCAGGTCGAGCTCGACGGGCTGTTTGGCATGCGCGAGCAGATCCCGCTTCATGCGGCCGATGCCGTGTTCGGCGCTGATCGAGCCGCCGAGATCGAGCACGATTTCATGCACCGCGGCGTTGAGGGCTTCCCAGTGGCTGAGGAAGATCGCGCGATCCATGCCCGGCGGCTGGCTGACATTGTAGTGGATATTGCCGTCGCCGAGATGGCCGAATGGAATCGGACGCGCGCCGGGGATCATCAGTTCGACGAGCTGATTGGCGCGCGTCACGAGTTCGGGCACTCGCGCCACTGGCACGGCCACGTCGTGCTTGATGCTGCCGCCTTCCAGCTTCTGCACCTCGCTCATCAATGTACGCAAGCGCCAGAGCTCTTCGGCTTGAGCGAGCGAAGCGGCGATCACCGCCGCGTCGATTTCGCCTGATACCAATCCCTCGCCCAGTACCGTTTCGGCGAGTTGTTGCAAGTTCTCGTCTTCGCGCGGGCTGGTGAGATCGAATAGCACATACCAGCCATGAGGCGAGGGGAACGGATCGCGCACGAGGCTGCCGTGCTTGAGCACGAACTCGATGCCGGTGCGGGACATGATCTCGAAGGCGCCGAGCGCCGGGCCTGCGCCCGCGAAAACCCGCGCGAAAAACGCGGGCGCGGTCTCCAACGCGCGCAAACCCGCCATGCAGGTCACCTTCGCGGCCACTTTGGGGAACAGCCGCAGCACCGCCGCGGTGATGATTCCGAGCGTGCCCTCCGAGCCGACGAACAGGTCTTTGAGGTCGTAGCCGGTATTGTCCTTCCGCAGCGACTTGAGCCCGTTCCACACCTGCCCGCCGGCCAGGACGACTTCCAGGCCGAGCGTGAGGTCGCGCGCGCTGCCATAGGCGAGCACGCCGCCAATCTGCGCGCTTCCTTCCGAGGCGAGGCTCAGAGGAAAGAAACGGCCGGCTCGCTCCGCCTCTTGTTGCGCCAGCGCCAGCACCAGGCCAGCTTCGACCGTCATCGTGTTGGAGGCAAGGTCGATGTCG